>CAZEOY010000133.1:0-686 GCA_964513835.1 uncultured Syntrophobacteraceae bacterium | reverse complement strand
TACACTCTTCTTCTGCTGACAGCAGCTCCCTTTGTGACCGGCTTTCTGGCCTATCACCAATGGGGGCCTTACCAGCTGATGCTCATCCTGCACATTCTCACGGCCCAGGTGCTGCTCATCATCGTTCCGTTCAGCAAGCTGGGGCATATTATCCTGTTTTTCTTCACCCGCGCCTTCATCGGATTCGAGATGGGGTCCCGCCGGGGTGCGCGAACGTGGTAGGTACTGCGGTGAAGTGAGCCGCCGTTTGAGAGATTGTTCGTTTCAATATGAGAAGGAGCCGAGGCTATCATGAGTGAAGAGCTTGAGAAGCCGGTCAATACCAAGAAAATCAAGGAAATACTGAGCGCGAACGACAGCGCTCGCATCAGGACCTGGTTGAGCATCTGTGCGCGTTGCGGGCTTTGCGCTGAGAGCTGTTTTTTCTATCTGGCCAACAATCGGGATCCTAAGATGAGTCCCGCCTACAAGTTCAAAAACACCCTCGGCGAGATGTATCGTCGCAAGGGTGAAGTGGATCGGGAGTTTTTGCGCAAGTGCTATGACATGATCTGGGGGGAATGCACTACGTGCAAGCGGTGCTCCATGTTTTGCCCTTTCGGCATCGACATTGCGACCATGATCGCCACGGCCAGAGCCGTCTGCAATTCACAGGGCATTGTGCCTGAGGGGTTGGCCCGGACCTC
>CAZEOY010000132.1:0-7933 GCA_964513835.1 uncultured Syntrophobacteraceae bacterium | reverse complement strand
TCACATCCAGAAGCAGCACATCTTTGACATCACCCTTCAAGACACCGGCCTGGATTGCTGCTCCAACAGCCACAACCTCATCGGGATTCACCCCCTTGTGCGGCTCTTTGCCAAAGAACTCCTGCACTTTTTGCTGCACTCTCGGCACGCGGGTCATTCCGCCTACCAGGATCACCTCGTCCACGGCGGATCGATTGAGTCCTGCATCTCGCAAGGCCTGCTCCATCGGCGGAACCAGGCGGTCGATCAAATCCTCGACGAGGGACTCCATCTTGGCACGGGTCAATTTGATGTTCATATGCTTGGGACCCGAGGCATCTGCCGTAATGAAAGGCAGGTTGATCTCTGTTTCCATGGTCGAGGAAAGCTCGATCTTAGCCTTCTCCGCAGCTTCCTTCAGACGTTGAAGAGCCATCTTGTCATTTCGGAGATCGATGCCGTAATCTTTCTTGAACTCGCCGGCCAGCCAGTCGATGATGCGCTGGTCGAAATCTTCCCCCCCCAGATGGGTGTCCCCGTTGGTGGCCTTCACTTCAAAGACTCCATCGCCAATTTCCAGAATCGAAATGTCGTAGGTTCCACCGCCGAGGTCGAAAACCGCGATCTTCTCATCCTTCTTCTTGTCAAGTCCGTAGGCCAGGGAAGCCGCTGTCGGCTCATTGATAATGCGAAGAACGTTCAGCCCGGCAATCTTCCCAGCGTCTTTTGTAGCCTGGCGCTGGCTGTCGTTGAAGTAGGCCGGCACGGTAATCACCGCTTCCGTCACCTTCTCACCCAGATAATCCTCTGCCGTCTGTTTCATTTTGGTCAACACGTAGGCAGAGATCTCGGTCGGGCTGTAGTCACGACCCCGAATATTGAGATGAGCATCGCCATTTGAAGCCTTCACGATCTTATAGGGAAGCACCTTCGTATCTTGCTGAACCTCTTTGGATTCGTATTTCCTCCCCATGAGCCTCTTGACGGCAAAGATCGTGTTCTCGGGGTTGGTGATTGCCTGTCGTTTGGCCACCTGGCCGACCAAACGCTCCCCACTTTCGGTGAACGCAACCATAGACGGGGTTGTTCTACCACCCTCCGCATTCGTGAGAACCTTGGGTTCCTTTCCCTCCATGATCGCCACTACCGAGTTGGTAGTTCCCAGGTCGATTCCAATGACTTTACTCATCTGTTTCGCCTCCTTGACGAAATGAATATGAATTCAAATTGCAAATGATCATGCGAAGCCGCCGCGACGTCTCATCTTTCCCGAACACGGTTTGCAGCGAGCCTGACCATCGAAAACTTTCACTGAACCTCCAAACACAGGAAATACTATAAACTCCAATACCGCAACGGGACTCTGACTCATGAAGAATGCGGCTACAGACGACCTCTATCCGTACGGCCAATCCGAACGGCCCATGGCAGCCACAAACCTCCTTCACCCACTTTTCATACCTTTCGAAACAACGACCATCGCAGGCCGCAAAAGCCGATCGTTGAGCATATATCCCTTCTGGTACTCCTGGGCGACGGTGTTCTCAGGGTACTCCTCCGATTCCTGCTGAAGCATGGCTTCGTGGAAATTGGGGTCGAATACGTTTCCCTGGGAGTCAAACGGAACGCAGCCATACCGGGCAAGAACATCCAGGAAGATTTTGCGAGTCATTCGAATCCCCTCCAGCAAGGTCTGAGGATCCACATCTCCTTCACCATGCTGAATAGCCAGCTCCAGGTTGTCCCCTACCGCCAGAATCGATCGAAGAATGTTCTCGTTGGCGAAAGCGATTCCTTCGGCCTTCTCGCGCTCCAGGCGCTTGCGCGCGTTTTCGGCTTCTGCCGCCAGCCTCAACATTCGGTCCTGCAATTGCCTGATTTCCTCGTTCTTCTTCTCAAGCAACTGCTCGCAAGTCTCCTCCGGGGCCTCGTTTGCATCCATGGCTGAAGCCTGCTCTTCCGGGGCCTCTTCCACCTGAATCTCAATATTCTCCTTGTTCAACTCGTCACTCATCAACTTTCACCTTTTAATCAGTAGAGTGCTCCATCGCAAGAGCCAGGGCTGAGCTCAATTTGCTCAGATACAAACCCGAGGGCTTCAGCCGAAGGAAAGAATCCGCCTCATCCGTCCCATGATCACAGCCCCTCTCACCCGGCCACAAGCGCCAAGCACCAGGAGAGATCCGCAATCTCCCCATCTCGGGACGAGCCCCGCGATCCTGCTTCAAGCCCTTTCTTCAGGGACTTCAAGCAGATCGCTCAACAAGGCCGCCGTGAATTCGACGACGGGGATGATTCGGGAGTAGTCCATCCTCAGCGGACCGATCACCCCTACAACCCCCAGCAGGGTATCCCCCCTGCGGTAAGGCGAAGAAATGAGGCTGATCTCACTCAGCTCCTTTGATTCACTCTCGGACCCCAGGATGATTCGTACACCCGGCGAGGTGCTCATGGTCTTGTCAAGAAGGCGAATCAGGCGCGATTTATCCTCGAAGGCAGAGAGTATCTTTCTCATTCGCTCCACTTGAGCGAACTCCGGATTGCTCAGGAGGTTTGTCTGACCCTCGATATAGACTTCGCTGTTTTCCAACGTCGATTGGACGACTCGCTGCGTCATCTCGAGAGTCTTCGAGAAGAGCTGGTCGAAGATGGCCTTGTCCTTGCGCATCCCTTCAAGAATGCGGGTTTTCACCTCCCCCAGGGGCACATCCTCCAAGAGCTCATTGAGATAGCGCGAGTACTTATCCAGATCATGCTGGTTGATGTCTTCTTCCCACTCCAGCAAACGGTGATGAACCAATCCACTCTTGGAGATCAAAATGACCATGATCTGGCGCGTTCTCAAACGGATAAGCTCGATATGTTTGAAGCGTGTCATGGAGAGCCTCGGCCACAATACCACGCCCGCCTGTTTACAGAAGTCCGAGAGCACACGCGACGTGCGGTGAAGGAGCTCCTTGATGTCTGCCTCGGATTCGCTGAAGGCCTTGCGAATGAGCTCCCGCTCCTCCTCCTTCAATGCCTTGAACTTCATGATGAAATCCAAGTAGAAACGAAGCCCTCTGTCGGTAGGAACGCGACCAGCAGACGTGTGAGGTTGGTAAAGAAACCCCAGCTCCTCCAGGTCGGCCATAACATTGCGAATGGTGGCAGAGCTCACCTCGAGCCCGTAACGTCTTGCCACAACCCGCGAGCCCACCGGTTCTCCCGTTTGGATATAATCGGTAATGACAGCCTCAAGGACTTGCTGGTCGCGTCTTGTAAGATCAGTCACCGAACACTCCCTACGCAGCTTATTAGCACTCTATCCTGAAGAGTGCTAAGGAAACGTAGTGATCTACCCCTGTTTTGTCAAGCTAAAACAACACGCAGACATGGTGCATCCGACAATGGAAGTCGCCGGATGCATCAACTCTTTTCCGGGATCATCCCGAAATCCTCGAAACTCTGGATAAAATCCTGAGAAAGCCTGAAGCCGGCCATCCTCATCCCGCCTTCCGACTGGTTGTGGAAAGTTAAAATGACACGGGACGGCCTTTCCGGGTCATCCTCAACCGTTCCGATTTCTCTCAGCTGAACCTTCAAATCGTTGACGTCTTCTTCTGGCTTCACCTGGATCCACATCTTCTTCATGGTTTCCTCCCCTTTCAGACAAATCCTTCCCTTACCCCCGCCCCTCTTTCTACCTATCACATCTCTCGAACATGGATAGGGGCCATCCTGCATCCCGCCCTCTTCATGAAGTCATCTTAGATGGATCCCGACTCATGCATCTCGTAACCTGAGTTCTTTCCACTCGACATGATGGCGCGAAAAGCTGGGATTCATGACTTCCATTACGTACTAAACATAAGTCGGAGTCGTGCGTTTCACACCCGCATGCTCCGGTCCGTTCCATCTGTTCAGACGAGATAAAGCCCACAAGAACAGGAACTGAGGCCTGCAACTGCTCCAAACCGGGCCGTTCTCCGGGTCCGGCAACCGAGGGATTGGGAAAGCTCTCGCAAAAGGGCCGTGGACGAGTGTTAACGTCGGAGTACTTTTCCCAGGAAGCCCAGTTTTCCCGCGAAAGGTGCCAGGAGGTCCGAAATGAAATATCTTCCGATCATGACAAACACAATACAGAAAGTGCACCCGCTCAGAACAAGGGCGAGAAAAGATGTGAGCAGAGGCTGGATGTTCAGGGATTCATTCAGCAAACGAGGTATCCAACAGGAAGCCAGAGCTGCGGGCAGTGCAACTCCTGATACACGGGCGGAAGTCCTTCCTAAACCGTTGAAGGCTCCGCGTCCAAAGCGGCGCCCCCACCACCACGCCAATACACCAGCGTAAGTAGCGATCGAAGCAGCACTTGCAGCCGCTACGCCGTACACACCAAGCCTTCGGCTCAGCAAATAGAATGCGGGAATAGAGATCAAAGTGATCAGTGTTCCCAGAATCGCCGGGGTCAGGGTATCCTGACACGCATAATATGCACGCCCGATGACTTGCTGAACACCCCAGAAACACACAGTCGAAAGCAGAATCGTGAGCAGCAGCGCCGTCTTCTGCGTGTCTTCCACGGAAAAGCTGCCCTGCTCGAAAATGAGACGCACCGTGGGCTCACTCACCGTGGCCATCCAGATGGACATGGGAATCAGCAGCGTCACGACGTTGCGGAGGGCCACGCCCAGCGTCTCCTGGAACCTGTCCCATTCCTTCCGGGCGAAAAGCTCCGCCAGAAAGGGGTAGGTCGCCACTCCCGCCGCTTGAGCCACCACTCCCACCGGAACCAGCATGATGCGTCGTGCGTAGTTGAGCCAACTCACCGCGCCCACACCGGCCAACGAGCCAAAGACCCGCACCAGCTGTTCATCCAGTACTACGATGGATTGCCCGAGCATCAGCGGCAAGGCAAGCCAGATGAACTGTTTGAGTCCGGGATGCAGCACTCGGAAGCGGAGATTGAGCCCCTCACCACCCCTGCAGGCCAGAAAAGGAAGGAGGAGGTTGCCGACAACGGCTCCTCCAAGAACCCCCCAGCAGAAGCCCTCCATACCATGCCCTCGGAGGAGCACCCCCCCTAAAATGATAAATGAATTATAGACAATAGGCATAAGCGCCGGAACGAAGAACTGCTTTCTCATGTAAAGCAGCGATGAAAAGCAGGACCCCGCAAGGAAGCAAACCTGAGCGGGCAGGATGATCCGAAGAAACAGAGCGAGTCTTTCTGTGGCTTCTTGCCCCAACCCCGGTGCGGCCACCTGTGCAAGTTGAGGCGCGAGGACAAAACAAATGACCGTCAGCCCCGTGATGGCCGCTGTGATCCAAAAAAGAACAGCGGAGAAGAAATCCCACCCATCTTTGGCATCCTTCTCGAAAAAGGACGAAAGGAGGGGAATGAGCGTAATGGAGAAGTAACCACCTGCCAGAAGATAATTGATGAAGTCGGGGATGACAAAACTGGCAAAATAGATGTCCGCCTCCAGGGTGGCTCCAAACAGGTACGAGATCACCTTGTCCCGAATCAGCCCCACGAATCTTGAGAGTAGAATGCTCGTGGCCATGATCACGGCAGCCAGTCCCAGTCCCTGGCTTCGATTCCAGAATCTCCCGTCACCGGCGATCCGCTTCATTCTGGACACTCACAACGGTCGCGGCGGCCCCTGACCGGAATTGCTCTCGGGGTGCCGGCCAGCGGTCGGTGGAGAATACAGGGGATCAGTGCCGATCTGCTGAAATCAGACATTCCGGACAACCTCTGTCGTTTGGATAAAAGCAACTGTCTCCTGGTCGAAAGGCCCATTTGAAAAGATGGCAATGGACATTATTCCATGACTCTCGTTTCGTCAAACTAGTGCTTGACAGCTTTTCCATGGGGGCTCTATTGTGAGCACGGCTCAACTGTATCCAAGCAGGCCGGCAGCTGAGCCAGTGAGAGGCCAGTGATATCGCTGTCAGGAGATTCTGCGTGGCATTTTATTGTTGCACCGGTTATTTCGAAGATGGGGTGGCCCGCACTTGATGCACAGCCTCTAACCAGATCATCCAGCCGCGGGTAAAATACCGCGGTTTTTTTTGGCCTTGGGCCTGAGTCCCGCCGGTGCTGGGTCCTTATGGATTCCATGCGGCGAGGGACCTGAAACCGGCCGTTGAGAGGTAAAGCCTTTGAAGGAGGCCTGGGTATACCTGGAGGAGTGGTCGAAGGAGCTGATCACCACGGCCATTGAAAACGGTGCGGACGCACTTGTCCTGCCCGCGCGATTGCATGATCGCGTGAAGGCATTGGGCCGAATCACCACGATCAGCCCTGATGGCGATCTGCGCCCGGGGTTGGATGTCTACTTCAACAAGCTCGAGAGCCCCGAGGACGAGAAGCAGATAGGCCCGAAGCTCGCAGTCGGACCGATTGTTCTCATGTCCCTCCCACCAATCTTGACTGAGAAGGAGGGGGCGCCGGAAAGCGACAGCGGTGCTTTCTCCGGGACTTCGTCTGCATCCGAGAGACCCAGTGGCAGAACCTGGGAGATCATCCCCGTGGAAAACCTGATTGCCCGGGGGGGAAGACTCATCGTTCCCGTGCATTCGACGGAAGACCTCGATCTGGCTCTCACTGTGATGGAAAAGGGAGTTGCGGGGGTTTTGCTTTTCGCCTCGGACGTCATTCAATTGAAATCGCTCCTCAAGCGTGTGAAGACGGCTTCGGAATCCGTCGATCTCGTTCCTGCCGTCGTCGAACGCATCGAATCAACCGGCATCGGGGACCGCGTCTGCGTCGACACGTGCACTCTCATGGGTGAGGGAGAGGGGATGCTGGTGGGCAATTCCAGCGGCTTTCTTTTTCTCGTGCAGGCCGAGGCCATCCCGAATCCCTACGTGGAGCCCCGTCCCTTCCGAGTCAATGCGGGCCCGGTGCACTCCTATCACAGGAGTCCCGGCGGAAGCACGCGATATCTCAGCGAGCTTCGTGCGGGAGATCAGGTGCTCATCGTGCGCCACGACGGATCAACTCAGCAAGCCACAGTCGGCCGCGTCAAGATCGAGAGGCGGCCACTGCTGCTCATCGAAGCCAGCAGCCTCGGAAAGAGGGGCTCCATCATCCTGCAGAATGCCGAGACCATCCGTCTGACTGCACCCGACGGGAAGGCCGTGTCGGTCGTCGAGCTCAAGGCGGGGGATTCCATCTTGATCGCCACGGAAGCAGAAGGCAGGCATTTCGGGATGAAGGTCGAGGAAACCATCTGGGAAAAATGAAGGGGCTTTTTCAGACCGCGATGAGACGTGGCATCCGGGTCGAGGAAGGCGAATCGGCAAGGGCTTGCACCTCCGGCATTCAAGCGGTGAAGATGAAGATCATGGATGGATCGGTTGGACTGGAAGGGAAGGAAGCAGACCTTGGTTCTATTGAAAGATGAGGAGCTTCAGGAGATCAGGACGGAAATCGATGACATCGACCGGAACCTGCTTGATCTATTCAACCGGCGCATGGCCCTGTCTCAGCGGGTCGGGGAGATCAAGGCTGCCAAAGGTCTCTCTCTGTTCGATCCCGGGCGCGAAGAGCTCATCATCGAGGGCCTCACCAGCCGGAACACGGGGCCGATCAGAGCTGAATCCCTGCGGGCCATCTACCGTGAGATTTTCGCCGCCTCCCGTCTGATTCAGTACGTGCTTCAGGTCGCTTTTCTCGGCCCGGAATGGACCTACTCCTATCTCGCGGCCATGTCCTTCTTCGGTCATTCCGCCCGGTATCTTCCTCTCAATACACTGGAGGATGTTTTCGACGCTCTCCTGAAGAAGAAAGCCAACGTTGGTGTGGTCCCCATCGAGAATTCTCTGCAGGGAGGGGTGGGCCGCACCATGGACCTTCTGTACGAGAGGCCTGTCAAGGTCGTTGCCGAATGTTACCTCGAGGTCGCCCATTACCTCAGCGGCCAGGCTGGGGCGGTCGAGCGGGTCAGAAACCTCTATGCTCATC
>CAZEOY010000131.1:2544-7943 GCA_964513835.1 uncultured Syntrophobacteraceae bacterium | reverse complement strand
TGATAGAGGCGCTCGAGCTCGTCGAGGGCGACGCGCTGCGCCGGCCGGATGTCGAGAATGGCGCGGTAGGCCTCGATCGCCCGCGCCCTGTCGTCGAGTCTCTCCTCGACGGTCCTTGCGACGCGGCTGAAGAGCACCACGCTCCGGACCGGACCGCGGCAGCTGATGGAGAGGTCGGGGAGCACGAAGTAACGATCGGGATTCCGGGCGTACTCGATGGAGGAGACCACGCTCAGTTCCAGGTCCCCCAGGGCCATGAGCCGGTTCAGCTGCGCCGGCGTCCCGGAGACGATCTCGAAAGGGTGGGCAATGATGCCCGACTCGAGAGGGTAATAGATGGGCAGAACGTTCAGGTATCCGATCTTCCCCAGCCTCAAACGTTCGTGCGCGAGCTGACCCATTTCCATGCTCCTCGTTGCCCCTGAAAGAGGATTGACGCCGCAAGGTCATTGCGGGAAACCGGTTCCGGCGTGGCTACAGCAAGGAGCCGGGAGGACTTCCCGGGCTCGATGCTGCCGAAAACCCGAGCCTGACCGATGGCCCTGGCTCCCCCCAGGGTGATCGTGGTGAGGAGGGCTTCGGGTGCGATTTCAGGATATTGATCCGCTGCGAAGGCGGCCTCCTTGAAGAGATCGAGATCGCCGTTGCTGGCCAGGCTGTCCGTTCCCAGCGCCACAACGAGGCCCAGCTCCAGTGCTCTGGGCATATCGGGCCTTCCGACGCCGAGGTTGCGGTTGCTGCGCGGGCAGAAACAGACGGAAACGCCGCGTTGTCGAGCGATCTCCCAATCGTTTCCGTCCAAATGCACCGCATGAACCAGAAGGGTCTGACGATCCAGAATCCCCAGGCGGTCCAGGTAGGCGAGCGGGCTCACGCCAGGCGGATTCCAGCGGCCGGCCCAACGTCCCAGTCCATGGAGGAGCTCCCGGCAGAAGCCGTCGCCGCTCCGCATGAATTCGACTTCCTCCAGATGCTCAGCCACGTGCATGCTGAAGACACGTCCCGTTCGCTGGCACCACCCTTTGGCGTCCCGAATCACCTCCGGGGACGTCGAATAGACCGCATGAGCCGCCAGGCTCAGGGCAGGACTCTTTCGGGCCGAGGAAGCGAAGGCATTGAGCAGCTCCACACCGACGGCGTCCGTGAGCCCTTGCCGGTCGAATCCCAATACCTCGAAAAACACGTGACGGCATGTGGCCGACCCTTTGGCGTCCGGCTCAATGCACGAACCGTTGTTGATGTCCCCGCAGAGCGCGGCGCCACATGCAGACAGTTTGTCCAGGCCGTGAGCGATGCTCCGGCACATGGAATCGATCCCGAAGGCCGACCGGTGTTCAAAGACCTTCTGGAGCCATGCCGGAAAACCCGGCTGAGGCAGTGGGATCAGGCCCTCGAAGCCGGTGAGCTCGAGGTGCGTGTGGGCGTTCACCAGGCCCGGAACCAGTGCCGCGGATCCGTGGTCCACCTCGCAGACCCCGGCCGGGACCTGTGCGTGGACAGTCCTGTAATTCCCGGCGGCGACAATGCGCTCTCCCCGCACGAGCACCGCTCCGTTGTCGATGGGGGGGCCGCTGACGGGCATCAGCCATGCGGCTCGATGCAGCACCATGGTCTCAATGGGCATGGCGATCCCGCTCCTCCACCGGCTGGTAGGCCATGGTGCGCTGCCGTGGCTTGAACCCGGCCGCCTCGATGATTCTTCGGATCTCCCGGATCGACAGTCGGAAGTGGACTCCCGCTGCCGCCACGACGTTCTCCTCGATCATGGTGGATCCGAAGTCGTTGGCTCCGAACTGCAGCGCCAGCTGAGCCACCTTCGGCCCCATGGTGACCCAGGAAGCCTGAATGTTGTCGAAATTGTCGAGAACGAGGCGGGAGACGGCCAGAAGCCGCAGGTAGGAAACCGCTGTCTCGGGGGGCCGATGGATGGAGGTGTTGCCGGGCTGGAAGGCCCAGGGGATGAAGGCTGTGAAGCCCCCGGTGCGATCCTGGAGCTCGCGGAGAGCCAGCAGGTGCTCCATTCGGTGGCGGGGCTCTTCTTCATGCCCGAACATCATGGTGGCCGTGGTGCGCATGCCCTGGCGATGGGCCTCCTCCATGACGCCGAGCCACTCGCCCGTCGAGCACTTGTTCGGAGAGACGGCCTTTCGGACTGAATCCACGAGGATCTCGGCTCCACCTCCGGGAATGGAATCCAACCCTGCAGCCTTCAGGCGGGCGACGACCGTTCGGACGTCCACCTCTCCCATCCTGGCAAAATGGACAATCTCAGGCGGCGAAAACGCGTGGATGTGGATGGGATATCGACCCTTGATGAACTGGAGCATCTCTTCGTAAAATTGGAGAGGGAGCGTCGGGTGGTGGCCGCCCTGCATGAGGATCTGGGTTCCACCCAGGTCCAGTGTCTCTTCGATCTTTACAGCCAGCTCCTCCCTCGAGAGCACGTAGGCTCCCTCCTGGTCCGGAGCGCGGAAAAAAGCACAGAATCGGCATCCACACACGCAGACATTCGAATAGTTGATATTGCGATCCACCACGTACGTGACGATGGGCTCCGGGTGCTTCCTGAGCCGAGCCATATGAGCCGCCTGCCCGAGTTCGAACAGGTCCCCCTTCTCGTAAAGGGCCATCGCCTCATCCATGCTCAGCCGTGCCCCCTGAATCGCTTTCCCCAATGAAACCCGCGTTTCCGTCATGCCTTCGTGCTCTTCGTCTTCCTCGTGGTGAGCGGGCTCTTCCCCATCTCACCCGTGTTTCACCTCGGTGAAAAAACAATCCCGCTCCACCGGCCTGAAGCCCCCTTCCCGGATGATGCGCTCGATCTCTCTTCGAGTCAGGGCCTGCTCGGATTCGGCCCCCGCCATGTGGCCGATCTTTTCCTCGATGACCGTTCCGTCGAAGTCGTCAGCCCCGAAATAAAGGGCCACCTGGGCGAGCTTCACCGTGAGCATCACCCAGTAGGCCTTGATGTGCGGCACGTTGTCCAGCATGAGCCGGCTCACGGCCATGGTCTTCATATCTTCCACGCCCGTGGTCGGCTGTGTGTCGCTGATCCGGGTGTTGGCCGGCTGAAAGGGGAGGGGAATGAAGCAGACCAGTCCGCCCGTCTCGTCCTGGAGGCGACGCAGGGCGTCGAGGTGCTCCAGCCTCTCTCGCGCGGTCTCGAGATGGCCGTAGAGCATGGTCGCATTGGTCTTGATTCCGAGCTCGTGGGCTTCGCGGGCAATGTCCAGCCAGCCCTGGCCGCTCAGCTTCTCCGGGCAGAGCAGGTTGCGGATGCGGGTGCTGAAGACTTCGGCTCCTCCTCCCGGAAGCATGTCCAGACCGGCGTCTTTGAGCCGGGAGAGGACCTGTCGGGTGGTGATCCCCTCGATCCTGGCGAAATGCGCTATCTCCACGGCCGTGAAGGCCTTGATGCGCAGCTCGGGCCGGAGATTCCTGATGCTCCTCAAAGCCTCTTCGTAGAAGACGAAAGGCAGGTCCGGATGACAGCCCCCCACGATGTGAACCTCGGTGATGGGATCGTCCGTGCGGGCTTTGACCTTGTTCAGGATGTCCTCCATGCCCAGCTCGAACGCCAGGGGATCGCCCTTCTTGCGGCCGAATGCGCAGAACCGGCATCCGTTCACACAGATGTTCGAATAGTTGATGTGCTGGTTCACGACATAATAGGCGGCATCACCGTGCATCCTCCGGCGCACCTGGTGGGCCAGGGACCCTACAGCCAGAACATCGGGGCATGCGAACAGCCGCTCACCGTCTTCGACGCTGATCCGCTCTCCGGCCCCCACTTTGCCGTGAATATCTTCCAGGCCCAGATCCTTGTAACGTTGCGTATCCACTGTTTGAGCAGCTCTCGATCTAAGGGTTCAAGCCCGAATCCCGCTCGCAAGCCCGTGACGGAGCAGGTTTACCAGCTCTTCCACACGACGCTCGATATCGAGGGCCGGAGCCCGATAGAACCCGGCCCCGGCATCCAGAAACGAAACGGAATAGGCTTGCAGGAAACGGTCCATGAGCGCATCCAGGAAAAAAACCGTGGTTTTGACGTCCAGATCGCTGCGGAGCTCTCCCCGGGCCATACCCGCTTCCACCAGGGGCTGCAGGTATTCCGCAGAAAAAAGGTGAACCTTTTGCAGAAACTGGGCTCGCAAGGGAAAGTCTTCCTGAAAGATCATCTTCAGGTAAATCTGGTAGACGCGGGGATGCTCGTCGATAAAGCGAATGCCCTGGATCAGGCTGCGGCGGATGCGCTCGAAGAAGTCGGCCTCCGCCGTCTCCTGCTTCACCTTCCTCAGGGATCTCCGCACCAGCTCGACGGCCTGATCGAAGATGAACCCGAAAAGGCCTTCCTTGGTTCCGAAATATTGAAAGATGGAGCCCTTCGCAATCCCGAGCTTCTGCACCATGCGGTTCACGCTGGCCTGCTTGTAGCCCTGGTCGGCAAACTCCTCGATGGCCGCATCCAGAATGCGCTGCTGTTTGTCCGACTCGAGTTTTCTGAAGACGTCGCGTGGCCCCATATGCCGTAACCCGTTCCCCATGATGACCAGGTGGTCATTATAGGGGATGGGGCTCAAATGTCAACGAGCTTGGTGCCTCCGTTCCGGCTGTGGCGCTGAAACCGCCTTTGAGTGTGTGGCGGCCTTTTTATAGATCAGCATCGAGTCGATGGTGTAGAGGGCGAGGGCGGACCAGATGAGTGCAAAGGTCCAGAGCTGCACCGACGAGATGGGTTCGTGAAAAACGAAGAGAGCACGGGGATTCCTCATGACCGACCGGAATTCCTCGGTGCGTTTCTGGATGGGCAGCAGGGGAAGCAGGAAAAGGAAGGATCAGACGACGGGGTGCAGAACGATTTCGAATGCAGGGACGGTGTGCAGAGTCTTCCAGTAAACAGGGCTCAGCCCCCAGATGAGGAAGGCTGAGAGGGCGCACGCAAACCCTTTCAAGCCTTCTCTGCTTTCAGATCTCACTGCCGCGACAGTCATGGACGGACCGGCCTGCGTCTCAAGAAGACCTGCCCCCTTCTCCAGCCCGCTTATGGTTTGGGTGCCGCAAGCTTGTAGCGGATGCGGAGCTGGCCGCCCTCGTAGCTGCTGGAGATGATCCAAAACCTGCCGATCTCCGCCGTCGAGGCCACGTGGGGGCCGATGCACGGGCAGGCGTCGAAGTCGCCGATGCGGATGATGCGTATCCGGTCGCCGGCGTCATCAGGAAGCCGCTCGAGGCTGAACTGCCGCAGCGCCTCGTCCCGGTCCAAGAAATCCTCGGTGACGGGGAGCGCAGCCTCGATGATCCGGTTCACGCGGCTCTCGATCTCCTGCACCTCCTCATCCGTCAGCGGGCGCTCGAACCGATAGTCCAGCTTGGATTTTTTCTTCTCGATGTGGGCGCTG
>CAZEOY010000131.1:322-2534 GCA_964513835.1 uncultured Syntrophobacteraceae bacterium | reverse complement strand
AGCGGCCGCATCCGAACATGCGGACCATCGTCTGGTTCACGATGTGCTCCGCCGAGTGCATCCTGGGATCGAACTGCTTTTCTCTCTGTTCAGCCATTGAATCTCAGCCATCGGCCGAATCCGGCGTCTCTTCGAATCGGCTCGCTTCGCGATTTTTGGTGACCTTGCCGGCCGGGAACACACGACCGCTCATGGCAATGTAAACGCCGGCCTCCAGGGCCTGCAGAGCGCCGATGGCGCAGCCCACGTTGAAAGCCGCATCGCTCCCTTTGAAGCGGGCGGGAGTCAGGGAGCCGGTCAGGACGATGACCCTGTCCCGGAGCGTCTGCAGATGGCGGGCGGTTTCCACCATGGTGTCGGTCCCATGGGTGACCAGAATCCGTCGGTGGGGGTCCGCTTCGATGCGCTGGCGAAGAAGGAGGCGGTCTGCTTCCGTCATGTGCAGGCTGTCCTTGCGCATGACCTCCTCGACCTCATATTCAAGGGCGACGCCGGCCTCCCTCAAAATCTCGGCCACCTGAGGCTCTCCCACCTCATACGAGCTGAGATCGTCGAAGTAGATCTTGTCGATGGTGCCCCCCATGGTAAAGATCTTGACCTTCATGACCCCGCTCATCTCTTCTACTCGCACTCAACTCGAAACCGCGAACCGGAAACCGGAAACTCGAAACTCCCCCCTCACCCCCCCAGATATGCCTCACACACCCGGGCGTCCTTGAGAATGTCCTGCCCCGGGCCTTCCAGGACAATGGACCCCACTTCCAGCACGTAGGCGTAATGGGCCACCTTCAGGGCGGCATAGGCGTTCTGCTCGACCAGCAGGACCGTCTTCCCCATTTGATTGATGGTCACGATGATATCGAAAATGCTCTTGACGAGCAGCGGGGCGAGCCCGAGAGAAGGTTCATCCAGCATGATCAGGTCGGGAGCGCCCATGAGGGCCCTTGCCACGGCCAGCATCTGCTGCTCTCCGCCCGAAAGCGTCCCCCCCTTCTGGTCTTCCCGCTCCTTCAGGCGGGGGAAGAGTCCGTAGACCCATTGAAGGTCCTTCTCGATGCCTGCCTTGTCGCTGCGGGTGTAGGCTCCCAGCATGAGGTTTTCGAGAACGGTGAGATGCGGAAAGATCCGGCGGCCTTCGGGAGACATGAGGATCCCGGACGAGGCGACGTCTACGGGGCTTTTTCCGACCATCTCCCGGCCGTTGTAGAGGATGCTCCCCTTCAGGTTCCTGATCAGGCCGGCGATGGCCCTGAGCGTGCTGCTTTTTCCCGCCCCGTTGGCCCCGATGAGCGTGACGATCTGTCCCTTGGGCACCTCCATGGAGATGCCCTTCAGGGCATGGATGCCGTCGTAGTAGACGTGGAGATCCTGTACGCTAAGCATCCGTGACGCACTCCTCTCCCAGGTAGGCCTCGATGACCTTGGGGTTGCTCCGGATGCTCTCGGGCGATCCCGCGGCAATGGTCTCCCCGTAGTCCAGGACCCAGATGTGCTCGCAAACCCCCATGACCACCTTCATGTCATGCTCGATGAGGAGGATGGTCAGATGGAACCGGTCGCGGATGTCGCGGATGAATCCCATGAGCTCGCTGGTTTCATTGGGATTCATGCCGGCAGCGGGCTCATCCAGGAGCAGGAAACGCGGCTCGGTGGCGAGGGCGCGGGCGATCTCGAGGCGCCGCTGGGCGCCGTAAGGGAGGCTCTTCGCTTTTTCATCCACCAGGGGCTCCAGCCCCACCACGCCGAGCAGCTCCCTGGATTTGCGGGCGACGGCCTTCTCTTCTCTCCGGTGGGAGGGCAGGTAGAACAGCGACTGCCACCAGCGAGATTTCTGGCGCACGTGGCATCCGACCATGACGTTCTGCAGGACGGTGCCGTTTCGGAAGAGCCGGATGTTCTGAAACGTCCGGGCGAGGCCGCTTTGGCACACACGGTGCGGCGGCATGCCGGTGATGTCGCTCCCGTTGAACAGCACCTTCCCCGAACTGGGCCTGTAAAAACCCGAGATCATATTGAAACAGGTGGTCTTTCCGGCTCCGTTGGGCCCGATGAGTCCCACGATGCTGCCCCGGGGAACGGCTGCGCTGGCTCGGGCAGGCCCTGCCCATCATGCGGGGCATGCTCGATGGCCGCGAGCCGAGCGCGCCCGAAGGGAGCCGCTACTCCGCCCGAGGGGTGCGCAACGACCCGCCGCCCATCCAGCGGCGGCTTC
>CAZEOY010000131.1:0-312 GCA_964513835.1 uncultured Syntrophobacteraceae bacterium | reverse complement strand
GAAGTCCTTCACTGCCGTGAGCCCTCCGAAGTGCATGGTCAGCGCTCTGGTTTCGAGGATAGGGATCTGACTCATTTCACCGGACCTCGCCCGCCGAACCGTGAAACAACCCATTCCCACCTGAACTCACGCATTCCCATGAGGCCTTCCCGCCGAAAAAGGATGATGAAAAGCAGCGCCAGGGAGAAAACCACCATGCGCATCCCGGGAATGCCGGGGAGCTCCCAGCCCCCGAGGGTGATGGGGTCCTCGACGAACCGCAGCCACTCGAGCAGGACGGTGATGCCGATGGAGGCCAGAACCGACCCCGTG
>CAZEOY010000130.1:0-8012 GCA_964513835.1 uncultured Syntrophobacteraceae bacterium | reverse complement strand
GATCTCAACATTGCGTCTTGGACTGACAACCAGATCCGGGCCGCGGTGCCGGCCGGCGTGTCGACGGGGACCCTGACGGTGACCCGGGCGGACAACCTGCTCTCCTCCGTGGTCGGCATCACACTGACGGTAGGCGGACCTGCGCCCATCAGAGTGCCGGAGAACTTCGGGTCAATCCAGGCTGCCATCGACAACGCCCCCAGCGGGTCACTGGTTTTGGTCGGCCCTGGCGTGTACACGGAAAATGTCGTTCTCTACAAACCCCTGAATTTGCAGGGGTGGGGTGAAGGCTCCACCTTCATCAACGGCCTGGACTTCACCCTCAGCAACGAAGCGGACTGGGTCAATTTCGTGCAGGGACTTGTCAATGCGGGGGCCGTCGATCTCGTGCCGGGACAGCGCCCCGATTTCCTGCTGGATCGCGGGGCCGCCGTCACGGTCCTGGCCAAGGACGGTCAGTTCACGCAGGGGCGCATCGATGGGTTCACCCTGACTCAGTCGGTCATTGGCGGTGGAGTGTTCGTAAGCGGTTATGCCGACGGGCTTGAAATCAGCAACAACAGGATTGCCAGTAATTCAGGGAACTTCGGTGGCGGCATCCGCGTGGGATGGCCGGCCGGTCCTGCTGCGGGTATCGAGAGCGGCGCTTCGGTGGACAACCTCCGCATTCATCACAATCACCTCATGCAAAACGGAGGGACCGACGGCGGCGGCGGCATTACCCTGTTCACGGGAGCCGACGGGTACGAGGTGAGTGACAACTTCATCTGCGGCAACCTGAGCGGCTGGCAGGGTGCGGGGATCGGGCACCAGGGGAAGAGCGACGGGGCCATCCGCAGGAACAAGGTCATCTTCAACGAGACGACCACCGGGGACAAGCCCATCCGCGGCGTTCGCGGAGGGCAGGGCGGCGGCATCCTCATTTCGGGTGAAGAGACGGCTGTGGGCGGAGCGAATTTGACCCCCGGTGCGGGCAATGTCACCATCGATGCCAATTTGATCCAGGGAAACGCGGCTTCCCACGACGGGGGCGGGATCGCTCTGGTCCAGGTGAACGGCCAGGATGTGGCTTCAAATCCGTCCGCTCCGGATGCCTGGCATTTTGTCCAGATCACCAACAACCTGATCGTGAACAATGTGGCCCAGATGGCCGGCGGGGGGATCTCCCTGGGTGACGCCGCGCGGGTGAGCATCGTCAACAACACCGTCGCCCATAATGACAGCACAGCCACCAACCGTGCGGCTTTCCTGGATCCCGCCAACCCGAACCTTGGGACGGCGCAGGTGGCTGGCATTGTCTCCAGGGCTCACAGCGCGGTGCTGGCTGAGGCGTTCGGGGTGGGGCTGGAGCAGACCTTCTCCAATCCGCTGCTTCATGACTGCATCATCTGGCAGAACCGGTCGTTCTTCTGGGACGGTGCATCCAACGGCGGTCAAGGCTCCCTCACTGCGGCAGCCAGTCTATTCTCGGATCTCGGGGTGGCTGGAGCCGCGGGGACTCTCAGCCCCGTGAACTGCATCATCTCGGGGGGCACGGTCGCCGCCGAGTTTGCGGATCCCTACTTCAACACCCTTTTCGCGGCTGGAGCCGGCGGTGAGGGCGGCAACTTTGTGAGCGTGGTATTCAGCCCCCTCAAGCAGTTCGGCAACTATCATATTCTGGCGCCGAACGGAGTGGGACAGGCCGGATTCTCACCGGATCTGCCCCAGTTGGCAACGGACATCGACGGGGATGCCAGGCCGAGAACGGCTCCCCTGGACGCGGGTGCGGACCAGTTCCCCGCTGGAGCTGCAGCTCTGAGGTAACCTTGAGTCCCAGTCGTGCCCCCAGCCCCGGGACCGAAAGCTCCCCCGGGGCGGGGGACCTTCTCCAAGGAGGCGAAGAATGAGAGACATGAAACCATCGATCATCTGGGTTTTGGTGGGTGTGCTGCTGCTCTTGATGCCGGGGACGGCCAGGGCTCAGAACTTCCTGGTGCAGTGTCCGACGGACACCAATGGAGACGGTATTTCGGACGATCCCAACGTGGTGTGCCTCCACGTCACTGCCGGGGATGGGTACGCCAGGATGGCGGACGGCAAGCTCATGTACACCTTCGGGTTTGCGGAGGTACCGCCCGGGACGCCCGAGGCGACGGTTTTCGCCAATCAGCAGCTCACGGCCGAATTCACAGGCCCGCACATTGTTCTGAAAGAAGGGCAGGAGCTTTATCTGAACCTGACGAACGTCGGGATGGTGGTGCGGCCGGACCTTTTCGACGCCCACTCTCTTCATTGGCATGGGATACCCAACCAGGGCTCGATCTTTGACGGGCTGCCCGAATCGGCTCCCACAGTAAGGATCGGAGCCACCTTTCCTTACTATTACGCGACGGCGGGAAAGCCCGGAACCTATTTCTATCACTGCCACGTGGAGGTCTCCGAGCATATGCAGATGGGGATGATCGCGGCGCTCGACGTGAAGCCGGCTCAGGACGGGACAGCCTTGGGCGGCTTCACGCAGTTTGCTTACAACGACGGCGACGGCTCCACGGGATATGATGTGTCGAAGACGCTGATTCTGGCTGGATTCGACTCGAACTTCCACGATCTGCACATCAAGGTCCAGCCCTTGCCCTTTGCCGACATGTTTGACGACTACCACACCATCAACGGAAGAGGTTATCCCGACACGGTGAACCCGAATCCCATTGGGAACGTACCCGATAACAACAACCATTTGAGCCAGAAGCACAACGCGGCCATCACCGTGACCCAGGGTCAGCGTCTCCTTCTGCGAATCCCCAACATCAGTACGACCCACCTGTTCACCCTTCGAGTGCTGGGGATTCCCATGAAAGTGGTGGGTCTCGACGCCAAGCTCTTTAGAAATGGCTCGACGGACCTCTACTATGACACGGACTCCATCACCATCGGGGGCGGGCAGGCCACGGACGTTCTACTGGATACGGCCAGTGTCTCCCCGGGAACCTATTTCCTCTACACAACCAATCTTCACAATCTCATCAACGGTGATGAGGAGCGGGGCGGCATCATGACGGAAATCGTTGTCCTACCGCCCGGAGTGTGAGCTCGACGAACAGCAGGAAACGCATGAGGAGGTTTGACATGGTTGCATTGATAAGTAGTCTGCGGTCGATCCTGGCTTCTGTGGCTGCGGGATTGATCCTGCTGGTCGGGACGCAGGCCTTTGGAGCCATCCAGGGGATAACCGGAGCGAATTTCACTCTGGTGGCCAGGCAGGATCGAATCACCATGGGGGACGGGGACAGTATGCTCATGTGGGGGTATGCCAACGGCTCGGGGCGGATGCAGTACCCCGGCCCCACACTGATCCTTCAGCAGGGTGTTCCTGTCACGGTGACCCTCGTCAATGAGCTTCCACCTGCTGCGGGGAACGCATCCATAGTGTTTCCGGGGCATCAGGTGACGGCGTCGGGGGGCGTAACGGGGGCATTGACCCAGGAGGCGGTCAGGGGCGATCCCAACGGTGTTACCTACTCGTTCACGCCGACGGAGCCCGGCACCTACACTTATCACAGCGGCACGAGGGCGGACCTTCAGGTTGAGATGGGGCTTGTGGGAGCCATCATTGTGCGGTCCACGACGGCGAGCACCACGGGGTGTCCCGATCTGGGGGCTGATTTCAACAACCTGGGCGCCGATCCGAGATGCCTGGAGACCAAGTACGCTTACAACCACGTCGGTACGGGGTACCATCGAGAATTCCTCTTCTTCATGACCGATCTCGACCCCAAGATTCACCGGCTGGTTGAGTTCGGCCTATTGAGCCAGGTTGACACCACCGCAGCTTTCGCCACCTGCTGGTTCCTGAACGGAAGGAATTTCCCCGACACCCTGGCGGAGCCGGCCATCCCGTGGCTTCCGACGCAGCCGTACAACATCAGCCCCATCATGCGGCCCGGCGAGACCATTCTGGCGAGACTGGTCACCGCGACCCGAGATCCGCACCCTCTCCATTTCCACGGCAACCACGTGCGGGTGATCGCCAAGGATGGAAGAATGCTCTCCAGCGGCCCGGCTAGCGGGCCGGACCTCGCTTTCCAGAGCTACACGGTTGTCGGCAATCCGGGCGAAACGGTAGATTGCCTTTTCACCTGGACCGGTGAAGGCATCGGGTGGGACATCTACGGTCATGCGCCGAGTGATCCTCAGGAGCCCTATGAGTTCATCGCCGACCATGGCACCCCTTTCCCTGTGATATTGCCCGCCCGGGACGATGTGGTGCTGGGGCAGTTTTACAGCGGGAGCCCGTTCATGGGAGGACGAGGGAGCCTGCCTCCCGGCCATCCCGGTCTGAATGCGGCGGGAGGGTTCTTCTTCATGTGGCACTCCCACACGGAGAAGGAGCTGTCCAACAACAACATCTTCCCCGGTGGTCTGATCACCCTGCTCAATGTGGTGCCTTGGACTGCAGATCTGCCAGTGGAATAGAAGGAGGGTGGCAAAATGCGCAAAAGACGCTTGATCGGATTGCAGATCCTGCTCCTGGTCCTGGCAGCTCTTGCTGTGACGGCTGACAGCAGTCCCGGAGCCACATTCAACTTGAGGGCGGCCCAGACGACCCTGACGATGCCGGACGGCATCGTGGTGACCGTCTGGGGGTACGGGCTGGACAATGGCCCCATCACGGTTCCCGGACCAGTGCTCGAAGTGCCCCCCGGAGACACGGAGCTCGTTATCAACCTCTCCAACGAGCTCCCCGTGCCGACGTCGCTGGTGATCCCCGGCCTGAGCCTGCCGACGAACAACGCCGGGCCGGTATGGACGGACTTCCCGGTAGAGACCCAGGTTTGGACGGGCGCTCGACCGGCCGGCAACTACACGGCCCGGGTGCGCTCGTTCGTTCATGAGGCGCCCGCCAGAGTGGGGGCCACGCCGGGCACGGCCACCTACGCGTGGAGCAACATGAAGCCGGGGACCTACCTCTATCAAACGGGTACCAAGCCCTCGTCCCAGATGCAGATGGGCCTCTACGGCGCGCTGAAGCAGGTCGCAGCCGTCGGACCGCCCTTCCAGGCCTATGGGGCGACAACGGAATACGACCAGGAGCTGATCCTGGTCTTCAGTGCCATCGACCCGGCGATGAACGAGGCCATCAGCGGAGGGAATTTCGGAGCGGGCAAACTCGTCACCAACACCAAAAATTACGCCCCCAAGTACTTTCTGATCAACGGCAAGGCCTGGCCGGACAAGTCCCTGGCTCGAGTCAACGCATGCTCACCGCTTCTGGCGAACGAACGGGTCCTGCTGCGGCTGCTCAATGCGAGCTTCGAAACCCTCATCCCTATCCTGCAGGGACCTTTCATGAGCATTCGGGCTGAGGATGGCCACCTCTACCCTTTCTTCAAGGAGCAGTATTCCATTGACTTTGGCGCCGGCAAGACCTTTGATGCTTGGGTGCAATTTCCAGCGGACGGCAGTTATGTCCTGTTTGACAGAAGACTGCATCTGACCAATGCGGGCGGTGACACTCCGGGAGGCATGATCGCTCACCTGGCAGTGGGCGCATCCGGGGCTGCTGACCTGGAAGGGCCTCTGGTCACGGCGGCGGACACGGTCCCCAATCCGGTCGCCGGGCCGAATGCCGCGACTCTCGTAGCCACTGCGGACGAAACCGGTACGGGTTGCAGCAACATCACCGGCGGTGAATGGTGGATCGGTGCAGACCCCGGTGTAGGGGGCGGCATCCCCGTGACGGCTGCGGACGGCGCTTTCGACTCGCCTTTGGAGGTTTTGACTGCGTCCATCGACACTACCGGGCTCCAGACAGGCGTTACCACCATCAGTGTGCGCGCTCAGGATGCGCAGGGCAATTGGGGAGCAGTCTCTACGTTTCTGCTGAAAGACGTGGTGACCATCACCGCTGCTGCGCATTCGCGCAATTCCATCCAGGTGGTGGCGACGAGCAGCTCGAGCAGGCGGGTGGTCATGACCGTGCAGGGATTCACCCGGGGTAACAAACTGAGATTCCGCCGCAGAACCAATGACTATCGTGGCATCATCCGACGTGTGGCCACCAATCCAGGCTCGGTAACGGTGACGAGCTCCGGCGGTGGGTCTGACTCGAAACCGGTGCCTTTTCCCTAATCTCCAGCCGAAGTGGCGTCCATGACGAAAACAGGGGGAGGGCCATGGGGGTTTCTCCCCCCTTGTCTTTGCCCGGTCGCGCGATCTCCGGTGCCCGTTGCCGGTTTTCTGGACTTTTGGCTTCGGAGCACTAAGATGAATACTTCATTTGACCGCGCTCGGAGTTGGTTTTGAGACGGGGTGTTGATCATGATCAGTGGAGTCCGTACGGCGACGGTTTGTCTGGCGATCGCCATCGCAGTGTCTTTGGTCCAGTTGCGTCCGTGCCTCAAGGCTGCAGAACGGGAATCCCCTTCGCAGCCGGACTTCGTGGAAATCGAAGACAAATGGGGCATCCGTGACATTGTGATTCGTCTCAGCGCGAATAAGGCCATCGTGGATGTCCGGTACAGGATTACGGATGGAAGAAAGGCGGAACCTTTTTTCGATGCCAAGAACCAGCTCAAGCTCGTTCACCAGCCAACGGGCAGGGAGCTCCCTATTGCGACGAGCAAGTTCGGCAAACTGCGCCAGACTCCCGCCAACCCCGGTGCCCATCGAGTATATTTCGCGCTGTTCTCAAATCGGGGGGGACAGGTTCAATCCAAAGACTGTGTGACACTCATCATGGGCGATGTCAGAATCGAGAATTTGGAAGTGGAGTGAGTCAGTAAAGTAAGCGGGAGCCTTCCGTCTCCCCGACGGTCAACGAACGGAGAGCGGTGATGAAGAGGGGACAAGAGGGGTCTACGGTACGAAGATGCCTTCCGTTCATCCTGGTTGCGGTGTTCCTGTCCTTCGGTCTGGGAATTCTGGCTGCCAAACGGTTCGGCGGCGACAGGCCCACCCTTTCCACAGTGGGGGGGGATTCACAGTCGGTGAAGAATGCGGCAGCTTCGGATGAGCTTTACGTATGTCCCATGATGGATGTCCCTCCCATGCGGAGGCCGGGAAAGTGCCCTGTCTGCGGCATGGATCTGGTGCGGGTATCCGGTGCGGAAGATAACGATTCCGGAGCCAGCGCCGTGCTGAAGTTGGCGGCGCGCACGGCTCGACTGGCGGGAATCCAGACGGCTCCCGTTCAACGCAAAGCCGTTTCCAAGGAGATCCGCCTCTATGGCAAGATCGAGTACGATCCCGCGCATTTGAGCGTAGTGAGCGCGTACATGCCGGGAGTGATCGACCGGGTCTACGTCGAGCGGGCCGGGGTTTCGGTGAAATGGGGGCAGCCTCTTTTCGACTTCTACTCATCGGATCTTTATTTCACGGAACGGGAGCTCTTTGAGGCGGCTCAGACCGCGCCGGGCCTTCTGGCTTTCCGTGGCGCTGCGCCGCATACAGCCCGCAAAGGTGACGTGGAGATGAGAGGCGCCGATTCGTCGAATTCGAAGACTTCTGAAGCGCACTATGCAGCGCTCCAGAAAATGAATGCCATCCGGCACAAACTTCAGATTCTGGGCTTGTCCAAGAAGGACCTCGACGAGCTGCAGCAGCGATCTGAGCCGACGGGGATCGCGACGGTGACTGCGCCCCGTGCTGGGGTTGTGATACAGAAGGGCGCCTTCGAAGGAACCTTCGTCAACACCGGCACCCCTCTCTACACCATTGCGGATCCCAGGTATATCTGGCTGAAGCTGGACGCCTATGAAGAAGACCTTGGATGGCTCAAGGTGGGACAAGAAGTGGATTTCTGGGTCGAGGCCTATCCCGGGGAGAGATTCCGGGGAAAGGTGATTTTCGTCGATCCCATTTTCGACGCTCGAACGCGCACCATCAAGGTGGGAGTTGTCGCACCCGATGATGCGAGGCTCAGGCCGGAAATGATCGCGAGAGCGACGATTCACACCACGCTGGGTACCGGGGGCCGCGCGGGGGGGGGGACGGCGGAGACCGGGCTGCCGCCTCTGGTCATCCCGGTCACG
>CAZEOY010000129.1:2052-8042 GCA_964513835.1 uncultured Syntrophobacteraceae bacterium | reverse complement strand
AGCCTGGGCATCCACGTCCATAACGACGGAGACCTTGCGGTCGCCAACTCGCTCACTGCGGTGGAGATGGGGGCCGTGCAGGTTCAGGGCACCATGAACGGGGTCGGCGAACGGTGCGGCAATGCCAATCTGTGCTCCATCATAGCGAACCTGTGTCTCAAGATGGGGTTTCAATGCCTCTCGCCTGAAAACCTGCAGAGGCTGCGTCCGGTAAGCCGCTACATCATGGAGCTTGCCAATATGCCGCCCAACCGCTATCAGCCTTTCGTGGGGCGCAGCGCCTTCGCTCACAAGGGAGGCGTGCACATCAGCGCCGTGGAGCGCAATCCTCTCACGTACGAGCACATCGTGCCGGAGCTGGTGGGCAACAGACGGCGCATCCTGGTTTCTGACCTTTCGGGCCGCGCGACGATCAAGCGCAAGGCCGAGGATTACGGCCTCAGCATCTCTAAAAACGACCCGGTGGCCATGCAGGTGTTGGAGGAGCTCAAGGAGCTCGAGAACCAGGGCTTTCAGTTCGAAGCAGCCGAAGCCAGTTTTGAGCTGCTCATCAACAAAGCCATGGGGCGAAGCAAACGTTACTTTGAACTGGTGGGATTCCGGGTGATCGACCAGAAGACGCGCGACGATCAGCCGCCCATCGCCGAGGCCACGATCCGGGTCAAGGTGGGGGGGAGTGAGGAGCATACGGCCGCTTTGGGCAAGGGGCCCGTCAACGCCCTGGACAATGCCCTTCGCAAGGCCCTCGAGAAGTTCTACCCCGAGCTCAAGGACATGGAGCTCAGCGATTATAAGGTTCGGGTGCTGCCGGGCCGCGACGGAACGGCTGCGAAAGTGCGCGTGCTCATCGAGTCGAGCGATGGTGCAGACCAGTGGGGAACCGTCGGCGTCTCGCAGGACATTATCGAAGCCAGCTGGCAGGCCCTCGTGGACAGCATCAACTACAAAATGTACAAGTCAGAGAAGCAACAGTGTAAATGCTGAAACGGGCGATCCCCACCGCACAGTGGGCGGCTATCACCCTGGTGGCCGCCCTCATTTTCTCCCTGCTCCTCCTCCGCACCTGCCGCAATGCCACCACCTCAAAGTCGCCTTCCCCTCCTCCGGTGATTGTCGAAGTCCGGGGCGACATTCCACATCCCGGCATCCATCTCCTGCCCGGACCGACGAGCACGGTCTCCCGTGCCCTTGAGGCGGCGGGATGGAATGCGACCGACTCGAGCCGGCTCCTCCCCGAAGGAATCGCCCCCAAGGCCATTGAATCGGGAAACCGCCTCCGCGTGCTCTGGAGATCCGGGACGACCATCGAAGTCGCTGTGGAAAATATGGACGGCGCGACTGGATTTGCGCTGGGCTTCAAGCTGGACCTGAACAGCGCATCCGAGGAAGACCTCCTCCTGGTCCCTCTTATGAGACCCCAATGGGCCAGGACCATCGTCGAGCGCAGAAAGCAGAAACCATGGAAGTTGCTTGATGAACTGGACGAAATCCACGGTGTCGGGCCCAAAACGCTGGAGAAGTGGCGCCCCCACCTCGAGGTCCTCCCCCCATCTCCGTAGGCCATGCACCATCGCTTCCGGGTTTCGCATCTGTCGATATGGTTTTCAAATCTTAAACCAGCGAAGAAACTTATTCATGACATCATAGAGAAATTTGTATGTCAATGAGCCCGAATTATGTGTTAACAACTTGCTGACTTCGGGAATCCGTACACTTTATTGAGTGAGCATCGTTTTGGGTTCAAATAGGTTTTTTCCCTTTCGGCGCTGCATTGGGTTGGGATATCATGAAACATGACTTGAGAAGTGGGCTTCTATTTGGGATAATGTGGGTTACTCTGCTTTCTTTCTCTCCAGCTACGGGCGCCGCCACCGCTTCTATCGACCGAAGGCTTTATTCCGAGCTCATAAAATTTCCCACTGACGGTAGAATTGTCGAAGTGGATGGCGTGCCGTGCTTAAAAATATTCCTCCCAAAGGGACAATCCATTAGCTACTTTTGTCGCTTTGTGAAATACTTTGATCACAATTTCCATTTCTATCGTCAACGAATCGCTCTTATCAACCGGCTGGAGCCCATGGCCGTGGTTGAAGGAGAAGATAATTTAAGCACAGATGTAAAATTCATTTATGTTCCACTGAACTTTTCCATACGACCCAGAATCCTTCCCGAACGCATTGGGACCATTTCCCGTTTGCCGCAGTTCATTCTGATTGACCTCAGGCAGCAGTGCCTTGGTCTTTATGAATATGGAAAATTGATTCATCTTTTTCCAATTTCATCTGGCAAAGATGGAACACCGGCAAGGAAATTCTCTATATTATCAAAGGAAAAAGATCATTACTCTACGAAATATGAAAATGCATGGATGCCATATTCAATGAGACTTTTTGGAAATTACTATTTGCACGGCGGCATTCTTCCCAGTTATGCTGCTTCTCATGGATGCATTCGACTGATCTATGAAAATGCTATTTTTGTATACAATTGGGCGAAAATAGGAACGCCAGGTGAAATAATCAATCGATGGGCTCCAAAGAAAACAAATATGGTTCCAAATGATGAGGAAGCAGATATTAAGACACTATACCAGCGTTAAGTAGACCATTTGAATTTACGTCGCTTGACCAGTTTTTCGACTTCCACGGCGACGAAGACCACAGCGGACAATGCAAGGGTGAAGGCCAGTTCGTTCCATGCCAGAGGGGTGGTCTTGAAGATGGGGTTCAGGAAGGGTATGTACACCGTCGCCATTTGGAGAGCAAAAGTGATGACAAAAGCCCCCACGAGAGGCTTGTTGGACAGCACTCCCTGAGCAAAGAGAGATTCCGTTTCCGAACGGATTGCCAGCACATGCCCCATCTGGCTCAGACATAAGACGGTGAACACCATGGTTTGCCAACCGGGATGGCCGGTTTTGATGGATAGCGCCTGCACGAATATGGATACGACTCCCATGAGCAGCCCCACCCAAAGAATGTGAATGCCAAGCCCGCGAGCGAAGATGCTCTCACTCGGATGCCGTGGGGGTCTCTTCATGGCGCCCTTTTCCACAGGTTCCACGGCGAGTGCAAGTCCCGGGAGGCCATCCGTCACCAGGTTGATCCAAAGGATGTGAATAGGCAGGAGGGGAATGGGAAGCCCCAGCAAAGGCGCCAGGAATATAGTCCATATTTCTCCTGAATTGCTGGTCATCGTGTATTTGATGAACTTGCGGATGTTGTCAAAGATGCGTCGTCCCTCCCTGATCGCTTTGACGATGGTCGCAAAATTGTCGTCAAGCAGAATCATGTGAGCCGCTTCCTTGGAAACATCCGTTCCTGTGATGCCCATGGCTATGCCGATGTCAGCCCTCTTCAATGCAGGGGCATCGTTCACCCCATCTCCGGTCATGGCCACAAACTGTCCTCTGTCCTGGAGAGCCTTGACTATCTCCAATTTCTGCTTGGGGGCCACTCTGGCATAAACCCTGACTTGCTCGACCCTCTCTTCAAAATCCTCCAATCTCAGGTCCTCCAGTTCGCGCCCGGTGATGATCGAGCTCGAATTGTTCTGGATGATGCCAAGGCTCACTGCAATGGTATGTGCGGTAACGGGGTGATCTCCCGTGATCATGACGGGAATGATCCCCGCCGTTTTGCACATCGCCACAGCCTCCCTGGCCTCCTCCCGCGGAGGGTCCATCAGGCCGGCAAGACCCAGAATGGTCAGATCGGCTTCCGCCTGCTCAGCGGATAACTCGTCAGGCAAACCATCCCACCTTCTCATGGCGATGCAAAGGACCCTGAGGCCGTCAGCCGCCATCAGTTCATTGAACTCCTCGAACCGGCGGGCATCCAGCGGTGTCAATCCGGACGATGTCAGGACTGACTTGGATTTTTCAACTACAACGTCGACAGCTCCCTTGGTGAAGGATACAAAGGATGCTCCACCGCTGGAGGAAGCAGGGAGCCTGTGAAAGGTCGTCATACACTTTCTTTCCGAATCGAATGGGAGCTCCGCCACACGTGGATAGTCGCCATCCAGCTTCTTTTTGTCAAAACCATACTCCTTGGCGAATTTGTACAGTGCAATTTCAGTCGGATCACCCAAAACCGTGCCATCGTTGCCCGGCTGCGCATCGTTGCTCAGAGCCATGGCCCTGAAGAACTCGGAATAGGGTGAGGACAAGGAGCCGGTGACCTCGACAAGGGGGGGCGTCTCGTCCCCGCCGGGTCTCAGCTCTTCCGCTCGCACCATTCCGCCATCCGCATAAATGCGGGCAACGGTCATCCTGTTCAGCGTAAGGGTTCCTGTTTTGTCGGAACAGATGTAAGTCACCGATCCAAGTGTTTCCACGGCGGGCAGCTTCCTGATGAGAGCGTTTTGCCTCACAAGCTTCTTGGCTCCCAGAGCCAGGGCGATGGTGATCACGGCCGGGAGCGCTTCGGGAATGGCGGCGACCGCCAGAGAGATAGCGGTAAGGAGCATCAGGAAGGGCGGTTCTCCTCTCATGATCCCGGCGCCGAAGACAATGGCACAGATGACCAGGACGACGATGGCAAGCTTCTGACCAAAGCTGGCGAGCCTTTTCTGAAGCGGTGTCCTGACCTCTTCCTCTTCCTGCAGCAGGGTCGCTATGCTTCCAAGTTCCGTGCTCATGCCCGTCGCGATGACGATTCCCGTGCCGCGCCCATGGGTGACGTAGGTGCCTTTGTACGCCATGTTCTTCCTGTCCCCGACGGGCAGACGCTCATCGTGGAGCGCGCGGGTGTGCTTTTCCACAGCCACCGATTCGCCGGTGAGGGCCGCCTCGTCCAACTTCAGATGAGCAGACTCCAACAACCTCATGTCGGCTGGTACAACCATGCCGGCCTCGAGGACGACGACATCACCGGGAACCAGGTCAACCGCAGCCACAGATTGAGGCTGGCCATCCCGGATCACAGTTGCCGAAAGAGCAGCCATCTTTTTGAGTGCCGCCATCGCCTTTTCAGCTCTGTATTCTTGTATAAAACCAATAACCGCATTGAGTATAACAATGACCAGGATGGCGATTGTGTCTGATAATTCTCCGATGAATCCCGAGACAATCGCAGCAAGAATAAGTACCAGAATCATGAAATCAGCAAACTGACCGATTAATATATCCAGCGATGTCTTTTTTTTCTTTTCCTTCAGTTTGTTGGGACCATATATTTCAAGGCGCTGAAAAGCCATTTCAGAACTGATTCCCTGTAATGAAGACTCCAGTTCCTCAATCGCTGAATCGATCTCTTTCTGGTGCCAGGTCATACTCAGTGCTCCTTTGTGCAATACGTGATTCCTGCCCGTGGGTGATCCGCTTCGAACACCATGACCATTTCTCATTCAGACGGCCTGACCAGCTAGCCAAAGGCTCTTGATCCCTCAGCACTTGAGGTTTGAGGCATAGGGGAAGCGGCCCCGTTGGCATCAAGGCAAGCAGTCCACGGCAATTCTCGCCAGCGAGGCTGAAACCCCGGCGCGGACTCCATGGTTCATGCGCCAAACACTGTTGCCTGCGCATGTTCAATCTAACATCTCGTCTTGCGTATCGTGCAAGGATTATCGTAAAAAGAGAAGGGGCTCGTACCGTCAAGTCCCTTCGGAAGCTCATTCAGATCAGCAAGGAGAACCCCATTGGATCTTGGAGCGTTTGGCTCGATTTCTTTTGACTGGGCTTTCTTCAGCAGCCTCTTCAGCATCGTGATCATCGACCTCATTCTGGCCGGCGACAACGCAGTGGTCATCGCCATGGCGGTCCGTTCCCTGCCCAGAGAGCAGCGACGCAAGGGCATCCTGTTCGGCGCCGCAGCCGCCGTGATCCTGCGTGTGATCGTCACGTTCATCGCCGCTCAACTGCTGTTGATCAACTTCATCAAACTGGCTGGCGGTGCTGTCATCTTATGGATCGCAGTCAAGCTCTTCGTGGAGGGAGCACCCGAAGAGAACATCGAAAAGGAGGCCGCCTCCATTGGCCAGGCCGTCAA
>CAZEOY010000129.1:0-2042 GCA_964513835.1 uncultured Syntrophobacteraceae bacterium | reverse complement strand
GATCATTGTGATTGCTGATATCACCATGGCCGTGGACAACATGCTCGCGGTGGCCGGGGCCTCCCATGGGAACCTGTTCCTGCTGCTGTTCGGCCTGGGACTCAGTATTCCCTTTGTGGTCCTCACGAGCAACCTGCTTTCCATGCTGATGGATAAATACCCCATCATCATCTACATCGGCGCGGGCATCCTCGGCAAAGTGGGTGGCGAAATGATGATCACGGACCCGTTTGCGGTCCGATGGCTCAACCCACCCCAATGGCTCATCTATTCGACCCAAGTGTTGTTTGCCGTGGGCGTCATCGCAGCCGGAAAACTGTGGATGAGATGGATGGCGAGCAGGGAAGCCATGCTGCACATGCACACAGACGCGGAATCTGTTCTGCAAACTGAACGCACCGAGTGAGGGGCGATATGGCTGTCTTGACGATTTCGAGAGAGTACGGAAGCGGCGGCCGGAACATTGGACAGGCTGTGGCCAGGTTTTTGGAATATCAGTTCGTGGACAAGGAGTCACTGCTGGCGGACATTCGAGTCCTTGGCCACAAATGGGAGCAGTGGAGCAAGGATCTCGACGAGCACTCGCCTTCTTTGTGGGAGAAGTACGACTGGTCGTTCCGGGGGTTTGTGGCTTTGATCCAGAGCATCCTGTTCAAATACGCACTCCAGGATCGAGTGGTTCTCGTGGGACGGGGAGCAAACTTCCTGATGAAGGAGATCCCCTATGTGCTCAGGGTTCGGATCACGGCGCCTCTGGAGAGCAGGATCCAGTGCATCATGAACCGGGAGTCCGTCAATGAGAATACGGCGAGGTGGCTCATAGAAAAGAGCGACCGCGAGCGATCCGGCTTCATCCATTCCATTTACGGCAAGGATTGGGATGACCCGCTGGAGTACGATCTGTTCATAGACACAGGGGCGAAGCCTCTGGATGAAATCGTGAATGACCTGGTCGAGCTTCTCAGGGAACGGGATCGATTCTGCGACGAGGAATGCCGGAACATCGTGAGAATGAGGGGGGAGGCTGCCCGAATCAAGGCTGGACTGCTCACCAACCCGGGGCTTTTCATTCCGACGCTCGATGTCAATTTTGATGGGAGCTCCATCGTATTGCGAGGAGTGATCCATAACCCGCGCGAACACGAGCGCGTCCAGAAGGAGGCGCGAAAGCTCGCGGGGGATTTGCCTTTCAAGTGCCAGCTTCACTACAGGGGATGAACCGCCCATTTGGGGCGCGCCCTCTATCCATATATGCGCGAATGTAGAATGAGGCCGGATTCTCTCACTATGCCCTCGCCAGCGCCGGTTTGAGCTCGCCGACATGCGAGCGGGAGCCGGTGAGCAATGACACTCGATCAGCGCTTCAGACTTTCATGCTGAAGCGCCATTTACAGAAATGATCCTCGGGATGAGGATCCGGGGGTGCATAAATGCATTCCACCTGGATACACGGGTCGATTTCGTGCGCGAAGCGCGTGAACTCGTCCCGGTGCATTTCTTTGCAGACATATTCACCCAATCCATGCCGAATCCTCGCCTCCTGCGGCGGGCAATGCGGCACGGTCAGGAAGATCTCATCCTCGTTTTCCTCGATCTGGTAACCCACAATCATGGTCCAGGGAAAAAGCTTCAAAGCCTTCAGGAATCCTCCCAGCCCTTTCTCATGGATGTTGAAGCGTTTCTTGAGATCTTTGGCCGCCATTTTCGCCACTTTGCCCCAAACCTGCTGGTTGAGGGATTCGGCCGTGGCCACTCCGAACTTGTCTTCGACATAGAGGAACCAGAAAGCGTCCACCACGCGATAGTGCCATAAAAGGAACTCCAGGTACCTGTGTAATTGCCGAGCATCCATTTGCTCGAACACTCCAAGATCCATGGTTTCCTCCTTAGTTTTCAGGCAGATGGACCGGGATCAGCTCCTGACGCTCTCGGGGATGAGGTGAAAACAGCTGCGGGACTGGTGCGGTCGGCATCATCCACACTGTCGTTTTCCTCGATTTCCCCCTTGAATTCCCACTCCGAACGACTTTACATGAACTGCG
>CAZEOY010000128.1:0-8068 GCA_964513835.1 uncultured Syntrophobacteraceae bacterium | reverse complement strand
AAATTTGTACACGCCGGGCGGCTCGCTGGCCGTCGCGGAGACCCAGCTGGGGACGCAGCAGTCGAAGATCCTGGAAGTGCCCGTGACTCAGGCCGTGGTGTATGGATGGTATGACAACGAGCTGGGCAGCTACACCAACATGCTGGGCGATCGTACGGTGAGCATTGCCGAGATGATGCAGCATTGAGGGCAATGGCAGGTCATGCATTCAGGCTTTTGAATAGCGTTCGTGCTTGGGTATCCAAAGACGAACGGTGGGGGGGGGTTGAAAGGTAGATTTGAGGGGAGTGGGGCATGTAGTTGTTGAGCGGAGGGGGCCATGGAACTCTTCACCGGCATAGAACCACTGTTTAGGGAGGTCGGCTATCCTCTTGTCCGGGACATGGGGCCTTATGGCTTTTGTTTGATGTTTATGCGTTGGATCAACATCTCTTACGAGTCGCCGACCGGCAATCTGAAGGTTCAGTTCGGCTGGCCGTCGAAGGTTCATGATGATCCAAAGCGCATGAGAAGCCCGGAAAAGAAGGGGAACGGCAGGGAAGCAAAGGACAGCAAAGCTTGCTCTCGCAAGATGCGGGAAGCGCACGAAGGTGTTTGCTCAACCAAACTCTCATGAAAGGAGATCATGATGGCCACTCGCGTAGCGATCAACGGTTTCGGACGCATCGGGCGCACTATCTTCAAAGTTCTGACGGATCGCAACGCCCCTCTGGATGTTGTGGCGTTCAACGATTTGTCCTCGCCGACGGATCTGGCCCATCTCCTCAAATACGACTCGGTGCACGGGGTGTGGCCTCGTGAGGTTACAGCCACTGAAGACGCCGTTGTGGTGGACGGAAAGGAGTACCGTTGCCTGAAAGTCTCGGATCCGGCCCAGTCCCCCTGGCATGACCTCAAGGTGGACATTGTGTTGGAGAGCAGCGGCCGCTTCGTTGACCGGGAAGGTTGTCAGAAGCACATCAATGCGGGGGCCCGCAAGGTCATCGTGACGGCCCCCGGCAAGGGCATGGACGCAACGTTCGTGCTCGGCGTCAATGAAGGAAACTACGATCCGTCCAAACATCATATTGTGTCCAACGCATCGTGCACCACCAACTGCCTGGCGCCCATCGCGTCGCTCCTTCATGATCGGTTCGTCATCGAGCACGGGCTCATGACGACCATCCATTCGTACACGATGGATCAACGGCTCTTGGATGCCCTGCACAAGGACCGCCGGCGCATGAGAGCCGCCGCACTTTCCATGATTCCTACGACGACGGGGGCTGCCAAGGCCGTGGCCGAAGTCATCCCTGAGCTCAAGGGCAAAATGGATGGTGTGGCCATTCGTGTGCCGACGCCCAACGTTTCGCTGGTGGATCTCGTCTGCCAGCTGGGCCGGGATGTGACCAAGGAAGAAGTGAACCAGGTGCTCGAGGATGCCGCCAACGGACCTCTCAAGGGAATCCTGAACTTTGTCAAAGAGGAGCTGGTTTCGACGGACTTCAACCACACCTACTACTCCTCCAGTGTGGACGCCAACCTCACTAACGTCATCGGCGGTCGGATGGTCAAGTTGTTCAGCTGGTACGACAACGAATACGGCTACTCGAGCCGCGTGGCGGATCTCGCCATCATGATGGGGCAGTCTCTCGATTGATGCCTGGCCAGGCGCGTGATGACCTCCACGACGGGAGCACGGCCTTGGCCAGTAAGCTCTGCGTTCTGTGCGTCGCTGCGTGAAATGGTCTTTTGAAATCCGGGACCCGCAGTGTTTGTCTCCCGACCGTCGAGGGGATGAGCCGGTTTGAAGCGGGAAGGTCGAACAGGAGGGGAAAGATGATTCGTCGCCTGGACACGTTGAATCTTGGCGGAAAGCGGGTTTTCGTGCGTGTCGATTTCAACGTTCCGCTCGACCAGGAGCGGAAGGTGAAGGACGATCTGCGGATTCGTGCGGTTCTGCCCACCATTCGCAGGATTGTTGATCTTGGTGGGAAGGTGATTCTGGCCTCTCATCTGGGTAGGCCCAAGGGCAAGGTGGCACCGGAGTTCTCCCTGAAGCCGGTGGCCGATTACCTCTCGTCGCTTCTGGGCTGCCCCGTACCTTTGGCGCCGGATTGTGTGGGAGAGGTCGTCAAGGACATGGTGGGTAAGATGAGCCCGGGAGACATTCTGCTCCTCGAGAATCTGCGTTTTCACCCCGGCGAGGAGAAGAACGATGAGACTTTTTCCCGGCAATTGGCCGAGTTGGCCGATGTCTATGTGAACGATGCCTTCGCCGTGTCTCATCGGGCTCATGCGTCGGTGCACGGGATCACCCGGCTGGTCCCGGTGTGCGCTGCGGGAGTGCAGCTCGAAAAAGAGATCGAGTACTTCCACAAATCCATGGAGGAGCCTAAGCGGCCCGTGGCCATGGTCATTGGAGGCGCGAAGGTCTCGACCAAGATCGAGCTCCTCCGGAACCTCATGGACAAAGCCGAGCATCTCCTCATCGGAGGGGCCATGGCCAACACGTTTCTGAAGGCGCAGGGCAAGGCCGTGGGCGAGTCCATGGTCGAAGACGACTTTCTGCAGACAGCGAAGGATCTGCTCTCCCGGGCTGCTGAGAAAGGCGTGAAGGTCAGTTTGCCCGTCGATGCGGTGGTGGCGCCCAGCCTGGATGCTACGGACGACGTGCAGGAGGTATCGGTTGATGCGATCCCGGCAGATCGGCGGATCCTGGACGTGGGTTCCAAAACCCTCGATGCGTTCAAGTCTGTTCTGCGCGGTTGCCTCACCGTGGTCTGGAACGGGCCTCTCGGCGTCTTTGAGCGCCCGCCTTTTCACAAGGGGACTTTCGGACTGGCGGAGTTCCTGGGTGACCTGGATGCCTTGACCGTGATCGGGGGAGGGGATTCGGCGGCTGCCGTGAGGCAGGCGGGAGCCGACAGGAAGGTGAGCTATGTTTCCACGGGCGGAGGGGCCTTCCTGGAGATGCTGGAAGGCAAAAAGCTCCCGGGGATTGAAGCCCTGGAAGCTTGTGCATAGGAGAGTGAAATCGCGGGGCAGAGGAAATGTGAGGTGCAGATGAGCGAGCGGAAACCCTTCATAGCGGCCAATTGGAAGATGTTCAAAACCATTGGTGAGGCTGTGGCGTTCACCGAGGCGATCCAGAAGGAAGTGGGGGCCGTCAGCGACAGGGAAGTGATCCTGGCCCCCCCATTTACGGCCTTGGCCGCAGTGAGAAAGGCCATGGGAGTGAGCGGGTTCAAGCTGGCCGCCCAGAACTGCCATTGGGAAGAGAAGGGGGCTTTCACCGGCGAAGTGAGCCTGAGGATGCTGCAGGATGCGGGGTGCGATCACGTGATCCTGGGTCATTCGGAAAGGCGCCATGTTTTCGGTGAGACCGACGAAGACGTGGCGAAGAAGGTGGCCTCGGCTTTTCGCCACCGAATCCTTCCCGTGCTGTGTGTCGGTGAAAAGCTGGAGGAGCGCGAGTCGGGGCAGACCACCGCCGTGGTGGAAAGGCAGCTTTCGAGCTCCATTCGGAGCTTGAGCGCTTTGGAAGCCCGGGAGTTGGTCATCGCCTACGAGCCTGTGTGGGCCATCGGCACGGGCAGGACGGCGACACCCGATCAGGCCCAGGAGGTTCATCGATTCATCCGGGAATTCTGTGGGTCTGTTTTCGACAAAGACGTTGCAAACGTCCTGCGAATTGTGTATGGAGGATCGGTTAAACCCGATAATGTGGATGCGTTGATGGCTCAGCCGGACATCGACGGATTGCTGGTGGGAGGTGCAAGCCTGGAGGTGGCCTCTTTTCAGCGTATCGTGCAATTTGTCAAGCTGTAAGAGAATTGGATGAACTGAATGCACACTGCTGTCATAATCATACACATTGTGGCCTGCTTGGCTTTGATCCTGATCGTGCTGCTGCAGACGGGACGAGGGGCGGAGATGGGAGCTGCTTTCGGCGGGGCTTCCCAGACATTGTTCGGCGGAACGGGAGGGGCGACCTTCCTCGGCAAGTTGACGACGGCTGCGGCGGTCGTCTTCATGTTGACCTGCCTGGGGTTGAGCTACTTTGCTGCGGGTCCTCAAACCAAATCCATCATGGAAAACGTTCCGGCCCAGAAGCCGGAGGGACCGGCACTGCCCGAGGCCAAGCCCATCGAACCTGTAACCGGCCAGGCTCCCACGGCGGCTGAGCAGCCAAAGCCCGAGGAGAGCAAGGCTACTGAGCCGGCATTGCCCAAACTGCCGGAGCCCGCTAAGGAGGCTCAGCCGCCGGCGCCTGCCGCCCAGGAGAAAGCCCCGGCTTCCCAGGGAAAGCCGCCTGCAGCGCCTAAGCCTTAGCTGGGGCATTGTCAGCGCGGGGGGCACGAGCTGCCTTCGGCTGATTCAGCCGTAGGGGAGTGGCAACGAAGATGCTCACGGGTCAGGGGTCCGAGAGGAATTCTGCAGCGGAGCCCATGGCAGATAGTGCTTGCATAACGGCTCTGGATATATATAATACTTCTCTCGTGCCGAAGTGGTGGAATCTGGTAGACACACCATCTTGAGGGGGTGGCGGGGCGACCCGTGCCGGTTCGAGTCCGGCCTTCGGCACCATGTTAATAAAATCAGCCAGTTACAACTGGTAACTAGCCTTCGGGCCAAGATTTCGGGCCAAGGTATCGAGCTATGGGACTCAATTTGAGATACCCAGCGCTACCTTGGCCCGCTTTTTTGGGGCCAAGCCAAGGTCTGGAGACTTGCCTCCCGTAAGGGTTTTCTGAAGATCCCGCCGGCCTTCACCGGGTATCCAGTGGCCATAAACGTCAACGGTCATAGTAATCGAGTGATGTCCGAGCTGCTTTTTCACCCAAGCAGGGCTGTGTATTGTGCCATGAGCTGAAGCGTCACGTACGTGAGGCGCAAATCATGGGGGCTGCGAGGCCAAGTCAATGAAGCGCCATGACCCATCCAAGACGGACTTCGATTCCGCAATCCAGGACGATATCGAACGCCCTTCACAGGAGCCCCTCTTGCCCATTGATGTCCGAAAAATGTAATCCCGCGAACCCCCACCGCAATACTCGGCCACAAACCCTTCGACCGATCTTCCACCCAACCCCGATCAGCCAAGGACTGCACACTGACAACAACTGAAACTGCGCCTTGCGCTCGTGCCCAAGAACTTGCCCTGAGAATAAAAGGCTATCCAGTTTCGGGATATTCCGTCCCGCATAATGGAAAGGGAGTTTGGCGCAATCTGACCGAAGATTCTTGTCAAACCCTCTTCCATGGAAGATATTGTGATCCCGGGGGGGATGCCGGCAGGCAACTCCCTCCCAGCTCATAAGGGCCGGGCTTCTTTTGGTTTCCCGGGAATCGAAAACCTCCCTTGCGTCCTGGAGATGAAGGGTAGCTGCCCAAGCATTTGCCTGGCAACAGGGCTTGGAAGACATTTTGGCACAGGATTCACCGGGTCTCGAGCCGGTGGCCCAGGGAAATGAGGGTTGGCACAAGGAAGAGCAGAGGCAGCAACACTCCATCCAGCCATTCTCGCGCTTCAACACGTCACGCAACCACGTCGCAAGAGGAACCCATGCTCGTCATTCTGGTAAGTTTTGCCTTCGGCTTCGGGCTGGCTCTGGCCCGGTTGGGGCTCCCGCCCATGGTCGGATTTCTGGTGGCCGGATTTGCTTTCAACATGGCCGGGTTGGCCAAGCCCCAAGGTCTGGATTTGGTGGCGGACCTGGGAGTCATTCTGTTGTTGTTCTCCATCGGCCTGAAGCTGGACTTACGGGGTCTTCTCAAGGCGGAGATCTGGGCCAGCGCCACGGCTCAGATGCTGCTCACCACTGCCTTGATGTACGGTGTTCTATTGCTGGGGCAGTGGATGTTCCCCGTTACGCTGTTGGAAATGTCGTGGCAGACCATGTTGGTGCTGGGCTTTGCCCTTGCCTTTTCCAGTACGGTGTTTGCGGTCAAGGTGCTGGAGGAGAAAGGGGATCTCACGGCATTTTATGGAAGGATCGCTATCGGCATCCTGATCATGCAGGACCTGTTTGCCGTTCTTTTTCTGAGCGTTTCAACGGGAAAACTGCCCGGCGTCTTAGCTCTGAGTGTTCTCGCCCTGCCGCTGCTGCGGCCCTTATTGTTTCGTTTATTGAACATGGCGGGCCGCGGCGAGCTGTTTATCCTCTGCGGACTGTTCATCGCCCTGGGAGTGGGTGCAGAGGGTTTTGCCCTGGTCGGCATGAAGCCCGACCTGGGTGCGCTCGTGGTGGGGGTACTCATTGCGGGACATCCCCGCGCATCGGAATTGTCCAAGTCCCTTTTCGGCTTCAAGGAGTTGATGCTGGTGGGCTTTTTTCTATCCATTGGGATGAAGGGGCTTCCGACATGGGACATGCTCATCGCTGCGGTTCTGCTCTGCCTCGTAATGCCCATCAAAACCGGTATCTATCACTTCATAGTCAGCCAATTCGGGCTCCGGGCGCGCACGAGCCTCTTTGCCTCCCTGTCACTGACCAACTTCTCCGAGTTCGGGTTGATCGTGACAGCCATTTCCGCTGACCAGGGTCTTCTGTCGTCAGACTGGCTCCTGGTCGTGGCTATGACCATAAGCCTGAGCTTTGCCATTTCCGCGCCCTTGAGCACCAATGCCGAGTTGATCTACCGGCGAATGTTCGGATGGCTGTCGCGCTTTGAGCGCGGGTTTTGCCATCCCCACGATGCGCCCATCGACCTTGGGTCCGCAAAGGCGGTGGTCATGGGAATGGGCCGGATCGGCACCGGGGCTTATGATGAACTACAGAAGATCTACGGCGGGGACATTTGCGGCGTGGAACATGCTCCGGAGAGGGTGGATTTCAACCGTGGCCAGGGCCGGAACGTGATACTCGGCGATGCGTGCGACACGGAGTTCTGGTTGAAATTGCAGAAGGATATCCAACTGGAACTGGTCATCCTGGCCATGCCCAATCACCACGGCAACATGTACGCGGCTCACCAGCTGCGCAACTTCGCCTTTGACTGCCAGGTGGCGGCCATTGCACGCTATCCGGAAGAGGTTGAAGAGCTTTCGGCCCTCGGAGTCTGCACGGCCTACAACATGTACGAACAGGCCGGCGCCGGCCTGGTACGCACCGCCCTGGAAAGCTGTCGATTAGTCAGGTAGAATCAGGCAGCCATGAAACTCTTGATTTGATGGACTCACTTTCCGCCAGGGTTCATGATGATTCGATTGATTGCCATTGGAATGCTTGCCGCCGCATTCTTCAGTAGTACATTTATCCTGAACAGGGCAATGAGTCTGGAGGGCGGGCACTGGGTTTGGACCGCATGTCTGCGCTATGCATATATGCTGTTATTCCTCAGTCTCGGTCTGCTTTTGTTGAGGGGTGGAAAACGCCTTCTGGAGATTCTCCGAGTTTTTTTTGAACACTGGTTCTTCTGGATGGTGGCTGGCTGTATCGGCTTTGGTATTTTCTATTCCCTGCTCAGCTTCAGCGCATCCTATGCTGCCGGGTGGATGGTGGCAACCACATGGCAGATGACCATACTCGCCACTCCGATCGTTCTCGTTGGATTTGGCAGGCGAGTTCCTGCCAGGGGGCTGTTGCTCATCGGGCTTGTCTTCATGGGTATCGTGCTGGTGAATATAGAGCACGCACTCTCTTCGTCGATACGAGAAGTGATCCTGGGCGGTTTCCCGGTGCTTGTCGCTGCGTTCTCCTACCCCATTGGCAATCAGATGGTATGGGAGGCAAGACTGGGCGGGAAGGGACGCATTCCCTGCATCAGCAGTGCGGTGGTCAAAGACAGCTTTGCCTGTGTTCTGCTCCTGACCCTCGGGTCGGTTCCCTTCTGGATAGTGCTGGTCTTGATCGCCGCCCCTCCTCCACCGTCATCGGGGCAGTTGATCAATACCGCGATGGTCGCGCTGCTTTCGGGAGTCATCGCAACCAGTCTGTTTCTCCACGCCAGGAACCTTTGCGCGCATGCAGGCGAGATCGCCGCGGTGGATGCTACGCAGGCCATGGAGGTGGTATTCTCGCTCATGGGGGAAATCGTTGTTTTACAGGGCGTTTTCCCGGGCATGATCGGGATGGCCGGAGTC
>CAZEOY010000127.1:0-8075 GCA_964513835.1 uncultured Syntrophobacteraceae bacterium | reverse complement strand
TCGTCTTCGACAACGTGCGTCATACCCTGGCCCTGGTGTCCTATGCCTTTCTGGACGGCGTGCCTCCCGAGGCGACTTACGAAGCCGCCCTGGCCTCCATCGACGCCATGCAGCAGGAACTGGCTCAGTGCATTTCCGAGCCCGCTGCGAAAGTGAGCGGCGCCTACCATCTGGAAACCCCCATCGCCCCTGAATCGTTTCGTTCGCAGGTCCTGCGTGTGAAAGACTACATCGGGGCCGGCGACGTTATCCAGGCCGTCCTCTCGCAGCCTTTCGAGTGCAGGGATCCCATCCATCCCTGGTGGCTTTATCGGGCTCAACGCTACATCAACCCGTCTCCTTACCTCTTCTTCATGCACCTGGATGACACGGTGCTGGTGGGCTCATCTCCCGAGACCATGGTGAGGCTGGAAAACGGAGTGGCCACGCTCAGGCCCATTGCCGGAACACGCCCAAGAGGTGCGACGGAACAGCAGGACCGGCAGTTGGCCGACGAGCTGCTCCAGGACCCCAAGGAGCGGGCGGAGCACCTGATGCTGGTGGACCTGGGGCGCAACGACCTGGGGCGCATCGCGGAAATCGGGTCCGTGCAGGTGACGGATCTCATGGTCGTGGAGCGCTACTCCCATGTGATGCATCTGGTTTCGAACATCACGTGTGATTTGAAGTCGGACTGCGATGCCTGGGATCTCATCCGGGCCACGTTCCCGGCGGGAACCCTCAGCGGCGCACCAAAGATCCGGGCCATGGAGATCATCGCCGAGCTCGAGCGGCAGTCCCGCGGACCTTACGGGGGAGCCATCGGCTACATTTCGTTCACGGGCAACATGGATCTGGCCATCACCATCCGCACCGCCTGCATCCATGACGGCTGCCTGACAGTCCGGGCGGGAGCGGGAATCGTGGCGGATTCGGATCCCGAACGCGAACGGGTGGAGACGGTCAACAAGGCCATGGCCATTCAGAAGGCTCTTCAGCTGATTCGAGAGGGAGGCATATCATGATCGCAATGATCGATAACTACGACTCGTTTACGTACAATCTGGTGCAGTATCTCCAAATGCTCGGAGCCGATGTTCGGGTGGTCCGCAACGACGCTGCAACGGTGGAGGAGGTGGCTGGCTGGGAGCCCCGGGGGATCGTGATCTCACCGGGACCTTGTACTCCCGCAGAGGCGGGGATTTCCGTGGAATTGATTCAGCGTCTTTCGGGGAACGTTCCGATCTTGGGGGTCTGCCTGGGGCACCAGGCCATTGGGGCAGCCTTTGGCGGCAGGGTGATCCGGGCCAAACAGCTGATGCACGGAAAGACGTCCACCATCACAGCGGACGGGAAGGGGATTTTTCGAGGGATCAAGAGCCCTTTTCAGGCCATGCGATACCACTCCCTGGTCGTATCCAGGGAGGATCTGCCCCAATGCCTGGAGATCACCGCCGATTCCGAAGACGGCGAAATCATGGGGGTGCGTCACCGCGAGCATCCAACAGAAGGCATTCAATTTCACCCGGAATCCATCATGACTCAAGTGGGGAAACGGCTTCTGCGCAATTTCCTGGAAATGGCGCAGGCGAGCAACCTCAAGTTATCGGCATGAGGCGTTTGAATGGCTTTGCCTGTCTCAGGCAACGCCGCCACAATGGCAACGAACGACTTTGCGCGTATAAGCTCAAAACTTGATCATTCGAATTCGCGCAGAGGCTCAGAGAACGGAGAGAAAGCAGGAGAATGCAAACCGTTGTGTGAGCATGAAAGGATCCCTTCATTGACAAGGGTAACCTGTTGGACAGGCAGAAGTCTTTGTACCCGAAACCCGAAACTTGAAACTGAAGAAGAAGAGGGGAGCAGCGAATCATGTTTCTGGATTACTTGAAGAAGATCATTCAAAAGGAGGATCTGCAGGAAGCCGAAATGGCTGAGGTCATGACGGAGATCATGTCGGGCAACGCGACGGACGCTCAGATCGGCGCGTTCATGGCGGCTCTGGCCACCAAGGGAGAGACGTTTGCCGAGCTGGCGGGGGCGGCCCGGGCCATGCGGCGCAAAGCCATAAGGATCCAGGTGGCGGCGGATCCCGTGATGGACACTTGTGGTACGGGAGGTGATCGTTCCAATACCTTCAACATTTCGACTACTGCGGCGTTTGTCGTGGCCGGCTGCGGAGTCACGGTGGCCAAGCACGGGAATCGCTCCGTGTCGAGCCGGTGCGGCAGCGCCGACGTTCTCGAAGCACTGGGGGTCCGGTTGGACATCGTGCCTGAGCTTGTGGAGGAGGCCGTACAGTCGGTCGGTATCGGGTTTCTGTTCGCACCCGTCTTTCATGGGGCCATGAAACACGCGGCCAAAGCCAGGAAGGAAGTGGGAATCCGGTCGATCTTCAACATGCTGGGCCCTCTCACCAATCCGGCGGGCGCCAACTGCCAGCTTCTGGGTGTTTTCGCCCCCGAGCTGACGGAGATGTTCGCACGGGCTCTCAAGCTCCTCGGGACGAGGCGCGCCTTCGTGGTGCATGGCCACGACGGCCTGGACGAGATTTCCATTTGCGCTCCGACGCGCGTTTCGGAGCTCAACGACGGTATGATCCGGACCTACGATGTGACTCCCGATCAGCTCCTGGGAAGAACCGCGAATCCTCAGGATCTTCAGGGCGGGGACCCGACCGTCAATGCGGACATTGCACGACGCATCTTCACCGGGGAAAAGGGGTCCAGGAGGGACGTGGTCGTCGTCAACGCCGGCGCTGCCCTCGTGGCGGCCGGAGTCGCCCGGGACTTCTCTGAGGGGATCGCCATGGCGGAAGCCGCTCTCGACAAGGGGAGAGCGCTCGAAAAGCTGGAAGCCCTCGTTCGATTCACGCAGGAGAATGGATGATGAGCGCTTCAGAGGCGGCCAAAACGGTTGAGTCCGACATCCTGTCACGCATTGTGGAGCACAAATTCGTCGAGGTGCGGGAGGCGAAGAAACGCATTTCGGAATCCGAGCTCAGGAGAAAGGCTGAAGAGACCCGGGACCGCAGGCATTTCATGGAACGGTTGTCCAATCCCGGACCTTTCGGGGTCAACATCATCTCAGAAATCAAGCGCGGATCGCCCTCCAAAGGCCTGATGCGCGTAGACCTGAATGCAGGCGACATTGCGGCGGCCTATGAACGCGGCGGGGCGGCAGCGCTTTCGGTGCTTACGGACCGCTCTTTCTTTTTCGGCAGTTCCGAGGATCTTCATTCGGCCAGGGGGGCTACCGGACTGCCGGCGCTCCGCAAGGATTTCATCGTCTCCACCTACCAGATCTACGAATCCGCGGCGATGGGCGCCGACGCCATTCTGCTCATCGTTCGAGTGCTGGCGCCGGCGTTTCTGCAGGCCTGTCTCGATCTCTGCCGGGAGCTCGAGCTGGATGCTCTGGTTGAAGTCCATTCACTGCCGGAGCTTGAGGCTGCAACGGCGACGGGGGCACAACTCGTCGGCATCAACAATCGGAATCTCCGGACCTTCCGGACCGATATCGGGATTTCCCTGGAGCTGGCCCGATTCAGGGAGCCCGGTCAGATCCTGGTGGCCGAGAGTGGAATTCACGGCCGAGATCAGATCGAGCAGCTCCTGGAAGCCGGCATCCACAACTTCCTGATCGGCGAGAGCCTGGTCCGGGCAGGAGACACGGAAGGGTTCCTGGCCCACTTGATGGGGCGGGGATAGTCGGTGTACGAGGGATAGGATGAAAGGGCAGGGGGCTGGAGAAAAGGGGGCAATTTCTCCGGACGGCAGGTCGGAAGGTGTGAAGACCGAAGACATCGAGTTACGAAGAAAGAATTCGTCGCCGACATCGGTGCAGGTCAAAATCTGCGGATTGACGGACGAGGACCAGGCCTTGGCCTGTGCAGGGTTGGGGGCGGACGCCATCGGCCTTGTGTTCTTCCCCAAAAGCCCGCGGCATGTGAGCGACGACAAGGGCCGTGCCATCTGCAGGGAGCTCCCCTCAGGGATTTGCACCCTTGGGGTTTTCGTCAACGAATCCTACGAGACCATCATGAAGCGGGTAGAATTCTGCGGGCTCCGAGGAGTTCAGCTGCACGGCGATGAGTCCCCGGAGCTGGTGGCCAGGCTGCGCAGCGAAGGTCTGGTGGTTCTCAAGGCATTCTTCGTGAATGGACATCCACCCCCGGCCCTCGCGGTTCGCTACCCGGCGACGGCGTGCCTGGTGGAGGCCGCCGGGGGGCCTCTCCCGGGAGGGAATGCCCGGACCTGGGACTGGGCTGCCGCCGGGCGCCTGCCCGTAAACTTGCCCGTGGTGCTTGCGGGGGGGCTCAACCCCGAGAATGTGAAGGAGGCCATCGAATCGGCAAGCCCGGATGCAGTGGATGTCAGCTCCGGCGTGGAAGCCAGCCCGGGGATCAAGGATATCAAAAGAGTCGAGCTGTTCATCTCCAGGGCCAAGGCGGTTGAAGGGTTGGTCCGCCGGGTCCACAGGGTGTTTGATTAGCCTGAGTCTTTGTATTTTACTTCATCGGAATTATGATATACATCGCGTGCGAGAACTGGTGAGATCAGGCGAGGTGGTGGATGTTCTTCTTCATTGGCGGGATCCAGCCCAGGACGATAACGGTGGAGGATACCAAGCGGCTCTGCCCGGTTTGCGGCCTCGCTCAAGCACGCCTCAAACGGATCGATCACTACCTGAGCCTGTTCTTCATACCGCTCTTTCCGGTCAAACGGGGTGAGCCCGTTCTGATCTGCGAGAGATGCGGGGCGGTTTCGTCGCCCGATCTGCCCGTTGGGGGTCATCCCCGTGCAGGCAGGGGACGGGATCACTGTTCTCAGTGCGGGGCGCCCCTTGAAGCCGGTTTCCGTTTCTGCCCCCACTGCGGTGCGCCGACTTGAACAAGGGAAATGCCGAGGACCTCTTTGCACCCGGATGAATGGACATGACCACTGAAAATAAAGTGCTGTACTTCCCGACTCTGGCGGAACCCAACATCGACAAGATCTTGAGCCGCTTTCTCAAGAGTGAGCAGAAGAGACTGAAGGTGAGGACTTACCGGCGATATCGGGAGGTCATCGACCTGATGAAGCACTGCTTGAACGCTTACGGCGCCAACGATCTGGCGAACTCGTCGGACATTGCCCTTTATGACCGGCTCTCGTATCATAAGAACATTGATTTCTGTGCCATTTTCGGACCCGAGAAGATTCTTCCCTCCGTGTCCCACTTTTTGAACTACTTCATGATTCGCAAAGTCATGGCTTCCGAAGCCTTGCTGCAGGCAGCGGGAACGGTAACCAAACGGCTCATCAAGTGGCTGGAAGAACAGGGATATGTCGAGAAGGACCAAGCCGACAAGGCCAGCGCCATTGCGGCTGAGGCCGCACGGGAGCTCCCGGCGGCGGAGCGCCTGGCCCGCCTGCTTTATGAGTATGCGCAGCAGTACGCTCCCCGCTACTGGACCACGGAGATCGATGACTATTTCACCGTGGACAGGGTCGAGCCCGGCCTTCTTTACCTTTCGGCCATGACCAGCGCCGATTCCGTGGAGGTTCGTGTTCCCAAGGAAATCACGGACCACTGCCGGGTCGGATGGCAGGTGAACCTCCTGCTTGGCAAGACGCGCAACGGCTGGAGCATCCTGGAGACGGGAAACGTCTATCCGTCCTGACCCCCGACTCCCCCGGCCGCCAATGTTGTTGAATCAGCAGTAGTCCCTCATGCCCCTTCGGGCCACCCCAAGAAATGAAAAGGCCCGCAGCCGGGCTGGTCTTCAACCATAACCCCGAAACTTTTCGTAGCAGGGGTCTGTCAGAGAGCGAGGGGTCGATGCCCCCTCTTCTGCGCTTAGCAGGAGAGGGGGTTCTGTTTTAAGCGAGACAGGAATTGACGAAATCCCAGTTGATGAGCTTCTCGACGAAAGCAGTGAGGTAGTCGGGCCTTCGGTTCTGGTAGTCCAGATAGTAGGCGTGCTCCCACACATCGACCACCAGTAAAGGCTTCATGCCCTCGGTGAGGGGGTTCCCCGCATTGGGGGTCTTCGTGACCTGGAGCTTGTTCCCGTTAAGAACCAGCCAGGCCCAGCCGCTGCCGAACTGGGTGGCTCCCGCGTTCTTGAGCTCATCCACGAATTTCTCGAAGCTCCCGAAATCCGCGGCGATCTTTCCTGCCACGGCGCCGGTGGGAGCGCCTCCCCCATTGGGCTTCATACACTGCCAGTAGAAGGAATGATTCCAGACCTGGGCCGCGTTGTTGAAGACACCGACTTTGGATGGATCTCCGGCAGTCTTCTTGACGATGGTTTCGAGGTTCAGGTTTTCGAGGTCGGTGCCGGCGATGAGCTTATTGGCGTTGTCTACGTAGGCCTTGTGATGTTTGCCGTGATGGAATTCAAGAGTCCGTTCACTGATGTGCGGCGCCAGGGCCCCCTTGGGATAAGGCAGATCGGGAAGTGTGATGGGCATAAAGACTCCTCTCTTTGGTGTTCGTCCTTGGGTGAAACACGTGGGCTCCAGACATACTCAAAAACAATAGTCATTGTACCCCTGACTTTTCAAGGGCAGCCGGTAGTCGCAGGAGCTCGCAGCGTACGATCGGGCAGGGAGCGGTCGACAGCGGCGAATATGGCCAGGTCTCGACGGGAAGCCGCTTTTCGGGTGCAAAATGGCCGGAGCGCGCATCGGAAGACGCGACCATTCCTCAAGTGAGCACTCCAAAGAAACGACATTCAGCAGCTTGACAATATATCTATATTGCTATATTCTACTTATCAAGAATTTGGCTCTCGTTAAAAAGGAGGTTGAGGGTGCAAAGACATCATCTCACATCCCTTGAAGCGGACTACCTCGAAAGGGCGGCGGATGTCCTCAAGACGGTCGCTCACCCAGTGCGTCTGCAAATCATTGATTACCTTCATGAAGGGGAAAGAACCGTCACCGAGATCTGCGATCACCTGGGAGCCCAGCAGCCCTATACCTCCCAACAGCTTGCACTCTTGAAGGCCAAGGGCATACTGGGTTCTCGCCGCAACGGCAACCAGGTCTTTTACAGCATCACCCACCCCGGGGTGATCAAGATCATTCAGTGTGTTCGGCAACAGGCGGGTTTGGATGCATCCGATGAACCCGCGGCGGAGCCCCTCGTGGAAGCCGGTGCGTGAGATGTCGACCCCCGGCAGTCTGTGGCTCCCTGCTGCGCTGCCGGCAGTTAGGGAGCAATGGTGAGGTTGCGAGAGGAATGCCCCGGGAAAAGACCCTCGTGGATGAGGGAAAAGAGAAATCAAATCGATTAACGGAGGACAACAGAATGTCTACAGTCACGGCCATTGATGTCAATAGATACGAAGCAGCCGCCCCTGAGAAGGAAATGTGCACGTTCATCTGCAGCCGGGGCACCCTGGATGGCGCTTATCCATCCCTGATTCTGGCCATTAATGCCCGCAGGCTTGGGATGGAGGCTACGGTCTTCTACACGTTCATGGGAATCGACGTGATTCGGAACGGGGGGGTGAACAAATTGAGCTTCAATCCGCCGGGAACCAAGGGGGCGATTCCGGGCATGTCATCGGTGGCGACCTGGATGATGAAAAGGCAGATCGACCAGGCAGGTATTCCCACCCTGGAAGAGCTCATGGAAATCGCTCAGTTGGAAGGCGTGAAGTTCGTGGCATGCAAAATGACGATGGACATGATGGGCTTGAAGCCGGAGGATTTCATCGACGGCGTGGAGATCCAGACAGCGGAAGACTATCTCAAGCACGCGCGGAACTGCAAAGTCAACATGTTCACGTAGCCTCCGGCAAAACATGGGCGGCAGGGTCCCGCAAAGGAGGGCCGTTGCACCGGGACCCTGCCCGCTCTTTTGCCGTCAGCCGTTGACACATTGCTCCGAATCCGACGGATGAGTTTCGCGCGCCTTCTCGTGATGAGGGCATTTTTCCATGGCCTCCTGTTTTTCGTCCATCTCCTGCTTGGTGCGAAAAATCCAGGTGCTGGATTCCGAATAGCAGTAGACTGCCAGCTCACAGGTCTTGCACTCTTCCATTTTCCTTCCTTTACCCTTCAGCTTCCGATGAGGCCTATTGCCCGTCAGGACAAGCCGCC
>CAZEOY010000126.1:0-8095 GCA_964513835.1 uncultured Syntrophobacteraceae bacterium | reverse complement strand
TCCGAAAGCCCGAAATCCGTCAGCAGCGTTATGATGGAATAAGCAGGGTGTTCAGGCTTCTGTGGTCCCACCACCGGCCTGCTGCTGCCGGCGGATGAGCTCCGGCGTCGCATCATCGTATTCCTTTCGAAGCTGAAGCAGGATGACCGCACCAATCACGAGAACTCCTCCCGCAATCTGGAGGGGCTCGAGGGTTTCACCCAACGCGAGGAACGATATCACTCCGGCGCTGATGGGCTCCAGTGTGGCCGTGATGCTGGCCCGAGTGGAGCGAATCAGATTGATGCCATGGAAGTACAGCCCGAAGGGGACCAGTGTCCCCAGTACTGCAACATAGGTGATGAGAACCCACTGAATCGGCAGATAGTGTTGTCTCGCCAGATCGATCGGAGGCGGGGCTCCTTCCCAGAAAAGATTCAGTACGTTCCAGAACAGTGCGGCGAAAAGGATCGAATAGAACAGGACCGTCCATGGATTGTAACGACGCATCCCCCGTTCGCTGCAGATGGAATAACCGGCAAAGGCGACTGCTGACACAAGTCCCCAAATGACTCCCTCGCGATTCAGAGCCAGAAGGTCCAGGTTGTAGCCCCCCACCACCAGGTAGCAGCCCGCAGTGGCCCCCACCACGGCCATGAGAGTCGTGGGACTCAGGCGCTCCCCCAGGAACAGAATCGCATGGAGGGCGATCAGGACCGGAGCCAGGTACTGAAGCAGGACTGCAGCGGCAACGTTAAGCTTGCTGATGGTGACGAGATACGTGAAGTTCACCATGGCCAGCCCTGCAATACCCAGCAACGAGAAATACAGAATATCCCGGGGGGAGATGGCCAGCAGGGAACGGTTTCGAAGGGCAAGCCAGAACAGCAGCAATGCGCCCCCAAGGGTGACGCGGGCCTGAGTCAACTGGAGCGGCGTCATGCCATGCATGAAGAGATACTTGGCGGAAGAGCCTGACACCGCCCAGAGCATGGCGGCCAGCGCAACAAAAAGATACCCTCTGCGAGGAATGGGTGAAACCGTGGACATTACAGGCTCCGAATTCCAGTCATTTCCGGCCCGATCGACGCAGGCCAAACCTCCGGCGCACATGGATTTCAGTTCAAACGCATCTGTCCCCCACTCTCTCAGCCTGGTTCTGCTGTTCAGGAGGGAGAGGACCCGTTCTTATCATAAAGCAGGAAAGATTTCAGCCCGTCGTGGTTGAAATAATGGTTCAGAACCGGTAGGTTCATGGAACGATTTTGATGAGGAAACCTTCCGCAGCACGGGCCGCTGGACCGGGTATCCCCCTGAAGCGTGCTCAAAATCACGACCGATTCCGCAGGAGGTGAAACCCTAATATGGACAACCATGGTCCACCTTATGAGCATTTGTTGGCGCTTCAGGAGCAAATTGGGTGGAGCCGCGACGAGATGGAGGTCCTCCTTCCCTACCGCCAGGCCTTCGTCGAACAAAAAGATGAGTTTGCCGGCTTCTTCTATAATTATTTTTACCAGATTCCGCGCACGCGGGTCATCCTGCATCACGAGAAGATGCGAGGGGAGCTTCGCCGAATCTGGTCCCGCTGGTTCGAATCCCTTTTCGACATCGAAGGGATTCACGCACTCCTGAGCGACATCTGGAAAAGCGGCCTCAAACATGTGGAGTTCAACCTGGATCAGCAGTTCGTTAATTTGGGTTATTGCCTCGCACGTCAATTCTGCCACCAGATCGTCTGCTCCGTGGCACCCATGTCGAGCAGGGCCGCGCTGCTCCTCTCCATCGACAAGCTGCTCGATCTCTGCCTGCTCATCGAAACAAGCGCCTATGTTGCATCCAACTCCCGTTGCGATCAGGAGGTGATCAAAGGTATATCCCACCAGCTCAGAAATCCCATCACCGTGATCGGTGGAAGCGCTCGGCGGGTTCAGAAGATCGCGGGCCCTGAGAGCGAGCTGTACGGAGTCAGCGACAAAATTATCTACGAGATCAAGAGACTCGATCGGCTGGTGGTGGACATTGGGGTCTATATGGAAGTATTCCAGCGCGAGTCCCGATTCCTCATTGTTTCCATCCGGGACGTGATCGATAACGCTCTGCAACGCTTGAAGAGGAACCTGGGAGCGGAGCTGCCCGTCCAGATCGACCTAGACGCGAACTTCTCCGATGTTCAAGGCGATCCCGAAGACCTTGAAACCATGTTTTACTATCTGCTGGAAAACAGCTTCGAGGCCTTGCGGCCCGGAAGCCCCCCCATTTCCGTCCGTTCAAGTGTCGAGAGTTTTGCATCCTTTTTTTTGAACGTGGAAATATTCAACACGGGCACAGTCCCCAAGCCACAGGAGGTCGACTCGCTTTTCACCCCCTTCTACTCCTCCAAACCCACCGGAACCGGATTCGGACTGCCCATCGCGCTGCTCGCATCCAGGAAAAACCTGGCCAATGTCACTCTGCGTCCCATACCTGACCAAGGGACTCGCTGCCTCGTGCAGCTGCCGCTTCCAGGCTGAGGCGACCCCTTTCACACAGAGCACCCCCGCCACGCGATTCTTCGGAGGCTTATTTTGGGCTTGCGACACTCCGGAGGTTTGTTAACATGACAATCGAAAGATGGCATGCTCCACCAGACCGCACGCGTGGCGACTTCTTCGGGAGTCCCCCGATGTCCTTCGGGACAAAGGGCATTATCACATTGATGAGGATTGGAGGGCCATCGGGTACAGACATTACCGGCATCTGGGCTACGATGGATGATCACGGTCACCATGATTCGGAGAGGAGGAAAAATGACCGCTCAGGGAAGTCTGGAAATCGGTGAGCTGACGCAGTTTGCTCTGGACACGGTCCGAAACGCCGGCAAGGAGGCATTACGGTTTTACGGAAGGGGCAATCTGCAGACCAAGTTCGACTCAGACCTCGTTACCGAAGCTGAGCTGCACCTGGTGGAATTCTTCAGAGATCGCCTGAAGGCCAGCTTTCCCGAACACGAAATCTTTGGGGATGTGATGCCTTCCACAGAGTACGAGCACGGCTCCAAACGTTATCTGTGGATCTATGACGCACTGGACGGCGTCGCCAACTTCCAGGCGGGCATTCCCATCTGGGGAATCTCCCTGGCGGTGTTTGAGAATTTCTGGCCGGTTTTTGGGGCCTTCTATATGCCCGTGACAGGGGACCTATTTCACGCGAGGGCGGGCGAAAAAGCCTATTGGGGCAGTGAGGTGGTCCGCATTCCGGAGCAGGATGAGATCAGCAATGAAAGCGTTCTCCTCACCTATTCACGCTTCCACAATCATTACCGATCCACTTTTCCAGGCAAGATCCGTAACCTCGGGTCCACGGGTGCTCATATCTGTTACGTGGCCCGCGGTCGTGCGGAGGGAGCCCTCCTGGCTCATGTTTCATTCCAGGATCTGGCAGCGGCTCAAATCATCCTCAGCGCGGCGGGAGGCAAGATCTGCAAACTGGACGGAGCCGAATTCCATCTCAACGAATACCTTGACGGAGAGCAGATCGTCGAGCATTTGCTGGCTGCGCCTCAGGGCTCGCACAGTTCCATATCCGCCTATCTTCAGGCGACGGACTGAGAACGGGTCGGCCTGCGCACAAAGCTGACTGAACAGGAAGGGTTGCATCACTCCCGGGAAATCCCAAGATGTGTGAGCAGCTCGTCCATGCGTCGTTCGATCTCGGTAAGCTCCAGCGCAAGGGATTTCTGGGTGTCCCCGAGCAGTTCCTGAGGGGCGGATTCCAGAAGGGTTTTCAATGCCTGTGTTTTTTCGAAGAGGGCTGACGCACGCTCAAGGCTGGCCCGGCTGACCTCTCCATCCTTTGTTTCCATGCGCGGCGTTACCGCTCCGAGATCTATCGTCTCTCCTATGGAAGGCACATGCGTACGGTACCCGAATCTCTGCCTGACCAGGGCGGCAAACTGCCGGGATGTCGTCTCCTCTCCGTGGATCACACAGACGCGCATGGGGGGGCTGTCAAAATGGCTCAGCCAATCCAGGAGATCGTTCTGGTCCGCGTGTGCTGAAAAGCCACCAATAGTGAAAACCTTTGCCCTCACCACAATGCTCTCCCCAAAGATTCGGACGGAAGACGCTCCCTCCACGATCGTTCGGCCAATGGTCCCCGCCGCCTGAAACCCCACGACCACCAGAGAGGCGCCCTTCCGCCAGAGGTTGTGCTTCAGATGGTGCTTGATTCGGCCGGCGGTGCACATGCCATTCCCTGCGATCACGATGGCGGGGCCGGTAGTCAGGTTGATGGCCATGGACTCTTCGGCGGTCCGAGACAGAACGAGCTGCGGGAAATGGAAGGGATCATGACCTTTATTCACCACAGCCAGAGTCTCATCATCATAGAACTCGCGCATGCGTCGAAAAATGGAAGTGGCCGCAATGGCCAGCGGGCTGTCCAGATAGACGGGCATGCTGGGAATGAGTCCTTTTCGAAAGAATTCCCCCAATACAAAGAGCAACTCCTGCGTTCTGGCCACAGCAAAGGCCGGAATCATCACCTTTTCGCCGTGCTGATAGCTGTAGTGGATGGCCTCAATGAGCTCTTTCTTGCTGTCCTCTAACGATTTGTGGTTGCGATTGCCGTACGTTGACTCCAGAAAAAGCGTATCAGCGCTGTGGACAAAATAAGGGTCCTTCACAATGAGCTGGTGTTTATGCCCCAAATCCCCGGAGAAAACCACTTTATGCAGGGGGGGCTCGCTGCCACACCAAACTTCCAGGATGGATGAACCCAGGATATGACCGGCGTTACGAAAACAGAAGCTCAGTTCAGGTGAGAAATCCACCCTTTCATCGGCAGAGACTACCTCGAAGAAAGGAAAGCAGTCCTCCGCGTCCTTCACGGTGTATAGCGGAGCAACATCCGGCTTGCCTCGTCTTCGCTTCTTACGCGATTCCCACTCGGCCTCCATTTCCTGGATGTGGGCCGAATCCAGGAGCAGAATCTTCACCAATTCGGCCGTGGGAAGCGTCATGAAGATCTTCCCTCGGAACCAGTCCTTGACCAGTTTCGGAAGTCTTCCGCAATGATCGATGTGCGCATGCGTCAAAAACACTGCAGCGACTTGTCTTGGATTGAACCCCCACTCCTTGCGGTTGAGGGAATCCATGTCCTTGCCGCCCTGAAAAAGACCGCAGTCGATCAGATACTGCTTTCCATTGTCCAACAGGAAACATGAGCCCGTCACACAGCGTGATGCACCCAGGCATGTTATTTTCATCCATCACCTCTCGCTGGCTCACTTCGTTACCTGCGGCGGGTCCAGGCATGGCTCCATACCCCGTCTGCATCTTCAGAAGACGGGAGCCTCGGAGAATGACCGGCGCGTAAACCCTCGCTCGACGGGGTGTTCAATCTTCAGCCGTTGGCCATTCTCGGCAATAATCTCGACATGCCATCTCCAGCCTCTCTGGAGCTGGAAGGCACCGAAATATTACCATTTTCAGTTCAATTGCCAATGACGAATCCCACCTGCGACAGATTTGGAAGCCCGGCTTCGATCAAAAATGCCTCGCCATTAGAAGCATTTATGACACACTTGGCCGTATCGGCGTCTCATTTTTGACACATACGAACGATGGAGAGATGGCAAGGACTCATTGCTCTGAGGAGCGGCTGGCACCCTGAGGTCATGTCAAAATTTCGACCCTCAGCTCCAAAGGCGGGGCATCGCAGACCACGCGGACACGGCTTCCATGCAGCGTGCGAATGGCCTTCCGTCGGCCCTCGAAAGGCTCAAAAATCATGGTTTGCCACGGCATCCTCGCCTGGCGGAAACTTTTTCCCTTTCCTCCAGGAAAATGTTGAATCTTATAACTCGAGGCGGCCGGCTTGGACACACGCCTGCCATGCACGCACGCGATTTCGCGAGGCGAGCGGCTCAGCTGGCGCTGTCGTTCACGGGGCGGTAGATGTCACTGGCAGCCATGGCCTCCTCACCTCTTCGAGCACTCTGCGCCAGTGCGATGGCCACAAAGGCAGCCAAGTTCCCGACAAAAAGTCCGGCCAAAAAGTATATCCAACCCATGGCAGTCTCCCTCAGTCATCTGTATAATGTGCACTACATCTGTGACTGTTTTCCAATGTGATACAAACTGTAAGCAATAAATTGGCCATCTCGACGGTTTCCAGCCAGATTCAATGACATTTCCGACACGATCGCGCTCATTTCTTGAAAGGGTCCAGTGGCAAACTGAACCGATCCTTCCCCCACATCCTGCAGCGGCGATGAGCCGCGAGCAATCCGCCTGCAGGCCTGATCCCATGTGGGGGCATCGGCAACACGAACCTTGGTGATCTCCGCAGAAACCCCATCCGACTAACAGAGGGAGGATTGCCCATGAAGATTCCATGCTACGGCCTCAGAGCCCTTGTGCTTGCTTTTTTGTTCTTTCCCTTGAGCTGTATTCAGATGGAGAGTCGAATTCTTGTAAAACCCGATGGAAGCGGAACCGTGGAGGAGAGATTCCTCATGCGTAAAGAATTCGTCCATGCAATGCAGGAAATGGGCAAAGCGGCAGAGGCGGCCGGAGAAAAGAAGGATGAACCCAGCCCAACCTCTCTCTACGATGAGGAGAAACTCAAGGCAAAAGCTGCAGAAATGGGGGAGGGGGTTACCTTTGTTGCCGGCAGGAAGATTGAATTGGAAAAATATGAAGGTTATACGGTCACCTATGCGTTCAAGGATATCAACACACTCAGGATCAACCAAAACCCCCACGAGAACACTGCAGGGGTATCCGGCGAGGTCTCCCAACTCCCAGCCAAAGAATACATGACATTCGACTTCAAACCAGGACACCCGTGTTTGCTCACCCTCAAATCACCTCAGAAGGAGGCTCCGACGCCCACAGAGGAGCGGCCTTCAGGTTCCGAAGAAGAACCCGTGGCAGAGGAAATGCCTCCGGAAGTCAAGGAACTCTTCGAGGGAATGCGCATGGCCATGCTCCTGGAGATCCAGGGCTCCATCGTGGAAACCAATGCCACCCATGTGGACGGTACCCGTATCACACTGATGGAACTGGACTTCGGTAAGCTGCTCGAGGACCCCAAGGCCCTGAAGGTTCTCATTGAGGCACAGAAGAAGAGCCTGGAGAGCGCCAAAGAGGTCATAAAGGATCTTCCGGGTATCAAAGTGGATCTGAACAAGGAGGTCCTGGTCAAATTCCAATAACACTCTCGGGTCACAGCACTCTCCCAGCACGATGGATACAGCTGCAGGCTTCCATGGGTGATCGGAAGGAAGACAGGCTGGAATCGTCACGGCTGCAAGGGGGGCGGGGCGAAGCTCTCAATATTCAACGCGAAGCGTGATACTTGATCGTTGATATGGAGCTCTCCCGTTCCTATTGTCTCTGTTGTGGCAAGCGATGGCTGAGGATTCGGGTCGGAACCCAGCCATGAATGCAATGCTGATGCTTGAATGATTCGAATGCTCTTTGAAACAGGGATCCATTCATCCCTGCCATGACATTCGCGCAGAACATCCGAGCTGTTCGGAAAAGGAGCTTTGAAATGGCAAATTCGAAAATATGGAAAATCTTCATACTCTGCGTACTGACCTTGAGCTTGGCCGCTTGCGAGACACCCAGGAATTACAATCGAGCAGCAGGTTGGCAGCAGCAGCGTTTTGACTGCAATGGAGACGTGGTGAGCAATTACCCGCCTTACTGTCATCCGAGCCGTTAGTAGGATTCGATTGCCGCTGCTCAAAACACCGACGATGCCCAGTTGATGAGAGCGCGTGATCAGGAGCGAAACCAACCATGAAAGGAGATTGCCGGCATGAGTCTGTACACGGTTCCCAACGTTTATTACATTTCACAAGGCACCGCTCAGACCTGCTGGCGCGCTGGGTACGAAATGCTGCTTCGCTACAAGGGGAGGGATCCCAGGCTTGCGGATCAACTCCCTAATGCGGCGCAGATGAGAACCCGGGGCATCATGGATCATGAGTTTGCGGCGTGTGCATCTGCTCTGGGTCTCGGTGGAATCCGATATACCTATTTCAAGGACATCACCCTTCTGGAGCACGCCCTCCGCTCCTGGGGACCTGTGTGGTGCTCAGGCTTTTACTTCCCCAACACCC
>CAZEOY010000125.1:0-8104 GCA_964513835.1 uncultured Syntrophobacteraceae bacterium | reverse complement strand
CTTAAGCCCCATCGATCACTGACCTTTTTCGTTCAGCACCCTGATCGTCTGCTGCAGCGTGTCCGGTCGGAGGCGATGTATCTGGCCGATCGTGGCTCATGTGCTGCGGCGAAAGCGCTTGGACGAGCAAAGCCTTTCAGCGTTTTGCGTCGCAAATTTCAACCAGGCACCAGCCGGTTCGAACCCGCGCAACTGGCACTAGAGGGAACATCTCTCGGCGTGCTTCTGAAGCCCTATGGTTCGAATCCGGCAACAGGAAGGATTCAGCTTTTGACTTCTTTTGAAAAACTGCAACTGGCACCACCCATTCTCAAAGCTCTCGCCCAATGCGGGCACAAGGAACCCACCCCCATACAGTCCCAGTCCATTCCCAAAGTCTTGGACGGTCACGACCTCATCGCTTCGGCCCAGACGGGCACGGGCAAGACGGCAGCCTTCGTCCTTCCGGCGCTCCAGCGCTTGGCCACTGCACCTGCCGGTCGCAAACCCGGCCTGCGGGTCCTGGTGCTCACCCCCACTCGGGAGTTGGCCACTCAGATCACCACTTCGACGCGTACCTATTCGAAATACCTCAAGGTCCACAGTGTCGCCATTTATGGCGGCATGCCCTTTGGCGACCAAATCAGGGCTCTGGCCCAGATGCCGGACATGATCGTCGCGACCCCGGGAAGGCTCATCGACCACATCTGGCGCGGCCGCATCGACCTTTCCCAGGTCGAAATGCTCGTCATGGACGAAGCGGATCGCATGCTCGACATGGGATTTATCGAAGACATGGAGTTTATATCCGATTCCTTGCCGCCCGAATGCCAGACCCTCCTGTTTGCGGCCACCATGGGGCATGCCACGACTCGGTTGGCCGGGAAGTTCACAAAGAACGCCGAACGGGTCGAGATCGCTCCGGGCAAGGTGACCCATGAGCGGATCGAGCAGCGACTGCACCTCGCCGACGGGCTGCAGCACAAGCATCGACTGTTGCGCAGTCTTTGCGAGGATTCCACCATGACCCGGGCCATTGTTTTTTCCGCGACCAAACGGGATGCCGACAGTCTTGCGCGGGAGCTCAGCACCGAAGGACACGCTGCCGCCGCCCTCCACGCCGACATGAATCAATCCGCCCGCAACCGGACCCTGGCGGATATGCGCCGCGGCAGAATCCGGCTCCTCGTAGCCACGGATGTGGCGGCCCGGGGCCTGGACATCACGGGGATCAGCCATGTTATCAACTTCGATCTGCCCCACTCCGCTGAAGATTACGTCAACCGCATCGGACGCACGGGGCGGGCAGGCGAGTCCGGAGTGGCCATCTCACTCGCGTCCAGGGGCGACCTCCCCTATCTGGACCGCATTGAACGCTACCTTGGAGAGAACCTCACGATCCACGTCATTCCTGGACTGGAGCCGGTGCATCCCGTAAGCCGTGGAAACGGTGCGCGGAAGGGGGGAGCAAAGGGCCCCGGCAATGGAAATGGCAATGCAGGCAGGAGCGGCAAGAGGTGGTCTGGAAACAATCACAAGACCCCGCGAGGATCCAATGGCAGCGGAAACGAAGCGGCGGGAAAGGTGAGCCATGGGACCTCCTCGAGGCCGAAGGGGGGGGATGGCGAGAGCAGAAGGAGATTGTCGACTCCCGCCGCCGGCCCGCCGAGCCGCAAACCTGAAAAGAAGGGATCGTTACAGCGTCCTCAGGAAGCCGTCAGGGAGCGCTTCGTTTCATGAGTCTGGTCAGTTCCCTGTCGAAGGCATCCGCGAATCGCTGTTTGTCCCTCTGAGAGAACTGTTTGGGGCCGGGCGTGGTCGCACCGGCCTCCCTGATATCTTGCATGAAGTTCCGAATGGAGAGTCTCTCCCCTATGCTGGCTTCGGTGAAGAGCTCTCCACGAGGCGTCATGGCCACCACCCTCTTGGGAATCAGAGCCGATGCCAGGGGGATGTCCTGAGTGACGGCCAGGTCACCCTCCTGTGCATTCTGCGCGATGTACTCGTCCACTGCTTCCGGATCTTTGGGCAGGCGTACTGTTGAGAGATACGCTGAATCCGGAAGTCCGATATGCTTGTTGGCCACAAAGACCGCGTGAATTTTAAGGCGTCTCGCTGTCCGGACGATCAGCTCCTTGATGCTGCCTGGGCATGCGTCCGCATCCACCCATATTATCATCTGTTGTTTCCCCCCGGAGCCGCCCTCCCGAAAATAAACACCGTGCCCGGCCGTGTGATCGACCCAAGCCCTTCATATCAGACATGGAAAGCCGTCGCCAGGGCTTCAAATGCTAATCTCTGAGCTCTCGCTGGCCCAGCTTGCACCCGGCACCCGGAACCCGACGCCTGAAATCATTCTCCAATCACGGCGGCTTCCCGGCACCTTCGAATTGCAGAGCCCGGCCGTGTCGTCTCAGCTCGGTAGTTTACCGGGGGAGTGGATCTGTGCTATCGGTATGGAGCGATCATTCCAAATCCCTTTTCTCGTGAATCATGTGGAGGTTGAGGAATCATGTCTGAAGAGATTCGCTGGTTCAAGACTCACTGTGCACGGATGGATCATGGTGGCTGTGCCCTGCAGGTCGGGGTTCGGGACAACCAGATCGTTCAAATCAAGGGGGACCCCGACGGCTATCTGAACAGGGGATATACCTGCTACAAAGGGAGGGTCTCAGCCGATCGGCTTTCGCACCCGGATCGACTCCGATATCCACTCAAACGGATGGGGAGGCGCGGCGAAGGGAAGTGGCAGCGCATTTCCTGGGAGGAGGCGCTGGACGAGACCTCCCGCAGCCTCTTGCGCATCAGGGATGAGTTTGGAGCGAGGGCGGTGGGATTCGGGGTGGGCATGCCCAAGGGACTGGAGCATTTCGTCCTGATCCGGCTGGCCAACCTGTTCGGGTCGCCCAACGTCATCGCGAGCCAGGATGTGTGCCACGCTCCCCGGGAGATCACCGGAATCCACACCTGTGGATTCTACCCCGTGGCCGACCTGCACAATCCCACCCGTCTCATCCTTTCGTGGGCCAGCAACCTGCTTTCCACCAGTGAAGAGGGACAGATCGCCAGTCTGCTTCTGGAGCAGGTCAAAAATGGGGCCAGGCTCATCGTGGTCGACCCCCGCCGGACCGAGCTGGCCGAAAGGGCTGACCTGTGGCTGCAGCTCCGGCCCGGAACGGCTCAGGCCCTTGCCCTGGGGTTTCTTCACGTCATCGTTGAGGAGGGTCTCTACGACAAGGAGTTCGTCGATCAGCACACTTTTGGCTTTGAGGATCTGGCGGCCCACCTTAAATCATATACCCCTGAGACCGTCGCTGACATCACCTGGGTCCCTGCCGACCTGATCCGACGCGCCTCAAGACTTTACGCCGAAAACAAACCCGCCGCCCTCCAGTGGGGCAACGCCATCGAGCACGACATCCACGCCTTCGACGCCACCCGTTCCCTGGTCTGCATGATGGCTGTCACGGGAAACCTCGAAGTGCCGGGCGGCAACGTCAACGCCCACGATCCGAAGATCATGGGATTGGGGGAATTTGTGCGGGCCGACCTCATTCCCGACAAACGCAAGGAAATGATCAGCGCCCATCATGGCATCATCCCGAGACTCATGACCGTGGCCCCGGCTTTCTTCCGTAAGGCGGTGCTCGAAGGCACGCCTTACGCTGTTCGGGGCTACTATGGCATGTGCACCAATCCCCTGGTGGCCTGGGCAGACAGCCCGAAAACGTACGAAGTCTTCATGAGCCTCGACTTTGTGGCGGTCGCAGATCTATTTATGACGCCCACGGCCGCGATGGCGGATATCGTCTTTCCCGTGGCCCACCAGTATGAAATGAACGATATTGGCCACTATGGCATCGGACACGGGATCATCCTGGCCCGGCCAAAGATCGTGGATCCCCCAGCGGAGTGCTGGCCCGATATCAAGATCATGAACGAGCTCGGCAAGCGGGTTTCGTCACCTGACCTCGGGCATGAGAATCACGAGGCTTTTCTGGATGATGTGGTTCGACCGGCGGGCCTGACCTATGGCCAGTTCGTCGAGAAGGGCTACTTGAAGGGAGCGGACCGTTTCAAATCCTACGTCGAGAAGGGCTTCAGGACGCCCACGGGAAAGGTGGAGCTCAAGCTCAGCACGGCTGAGAAGTTCAAATTGAAGCCGCTGCCGGACTTCACGACCTTCCCCGAGGAAGAAGATCCTGCATTTCCTCTGATTCTCATCAGCGCCAAGAGCCGTTACTACCTGCTCTCGTCCTACCGGTGGGTGGAGAAGCTTCGGCAGAAGAGACCTCACCCCATCCTGGAGATCCACCCGGAGACGGCGGCGGCTCACGGGATCCGCGAAGGCGATCCCGTCGTTATCGAAACCAGGTACGGCTCCATCAGCCAGGTGGCTCGCGTGACCGATATCGTGCACCCGCGCGTCGTGAGCGCGGCCCTTGGCTGGTGGTTTCCGGAAGGGGAGGCATCGAAGCAGTTCGAGTGGCAGAAGTCGAACTTCAACATGCTGACGTCCATCGGGAAACTCGGCAAGGAGTTCGGGACTCCCAACATCAAGAACCTTCCCTGTCGGATACGCAAAGGGTGAGGTGGAAAATGAACCCCATGGAGCCGTGGGTGATTCAGGGCCGTTGGTGAGTCCAAATGCTCGAAAGCGGGTGTCGTTCGTGCAGGAACGCCAGACGAAAGGAGAACAGGCAATGGCAGAAATGAGCGTGAAGGAGATGGCCGATTTCATTCGAAATGACGTAAGGCTCAAGACCCTTCCCATTGCGGCGAAATTCCTGAAGGACAAGACGGAGTTTCCAGAAAAGACCCGTCAGCCTTCCGTCGCCCTCGGGAAGCGGGTGACCATCTGCCAGGGAGTCACCATGGCGCGGAACTACGGGTGGACGGTGGGCCTCACCCGGGAGGATCTCGTCTGCGTGCCGGCCATGATCGCCTTCGGGTTCACGGATTCCCCGGATCAGGTCGAGTCACTCACCAAGCTTTTCTGCGAGATCGACTTCTCCTCATCCGAGGAAGGGGCGCGAAAGGAGATGGATTCCATGCACCGGCTCGAAAACCGTGAATACGAAGCCCTGGTGCTTTCGCCTCTGGCGAAGAATCTCTACGAGCCCGACACCATCGTGATCTTCGGGAATCCCGCCCAGATCATGCGCTTCATCCAGGCCTGGACATATGTCAAGGGGGGCCGCGTGGCCGGAAACTTCGGGGGTAAGGTGGAGTGCGACGAGTATCTCATCGCTCCGTTCAAGTCGCAGGCCGCGAGGGTCTCCATTCCAGGAAATGGGGACCGTATCTTTTCCGGAACCCAGGATGACGAAATGGCTTTCTCCATCCCGGGACGGGATCTGACCGATCTGGTGCGTGGACTGGCCGAGTCCGGCAAAAAGATCGGTGCCCGGTATCCTGTGCCACCGTACCAGAACTTTCAGCCCGATTTCCCCAAAGCCCACGTCAACCTGGGGAAGGAGGTCGGGATCTTCTGATGTTCTGCCAACAATAGGGGAAACTCGGTCCAGGCTTCAGAACAGCGGCCGGAGTCTCAAGGCGTCTGCCGTGCTGGTTGTTGGGATTGAATGGTCCCCCGGGTGGCGCGGGCTGAGCGAAGCTTGCCCGTGGCATTCATGTCCGAGGAGAGCACGGGCAATCACAACAGGGACGTGATCAGCCCGTGCCAACGCTCCTCTCAACAGCATCGGCCCCGGGCGGGCGCCGGGAAAAAGACATCATGCTTCGGAAAGCACTCCTCCTCAAGCTCTTCAGCGCAGCCACCATGCAGCGTTGGAACGACAAGATCCGGCCTGTGAATCTGACGGAGCTCGACAAGCAGGCTCATAAGATGATTCTTGCATACTTCATTGCCAGGTGCGAGGAAGAGAGAGCGGCTGTGGACTGGATCGGGCTGATTGAGGGAGGGCTTTTCGAATTCCTGCAGCGCGCGGTACTGACCGACCTCAAACCGCCCCTTTTCTATAAGATCAAGTCAGACCCACAGAGGTATGCACGGCTCAACGACTGGGTGAGCGAACAGCTGCGCCCCATCCTTTCTCCTCTCGGGGCGGACTTTCAGAAACGGTTTCGAAGCTATTTCGAGGAGAAAGAGGATTCGCTTCACCGGAGAACGCTGGATGCGGCACATATCTCGGCCACGCGGTGGGAGTTCGATATTCTGTATCGAATGAACCCTGATGGATTCGAGATGGAAGCCATTCATGAGCGCCTATCCAAAGCACAGCAGGGATACGGCGATCTCAGGGGCGTGGCCCTGATCCTTGAGGATGAAGATTCCCGGCGCTTTGTGGATCTCTGCGGGCAGCTGCGTTTCCAGATTCGCTGGGCCAATATCCATCGCACGCCGGCCACTTCAGTCCTCGGACATTCGTTGATTGTGGCGTTCCTGTCCTATCTCTTTTCAGTTCAGGTTGGGGCCTGCAGGCTGCGGGCGGTGCAGAATTTCCTCACCGGCCTTTTTCACGACATCCCCGAGGTGCTCACCCGAGACGTCATATCCCCCGTAAAACGCTCCATCCAAGGCCTGGATGCCCTTATCAAGGAATATGAAAGGGATATGATGGAGCAGGAATTCTACGGGCTGCTCCCGACCGAATGGCGCCCGGAAATGCGGCTGTTTGCGGAAGATGAGTTCGAAAGCGTCGTGACGATCGACGGGGAGCGCAGAAAAGTCACCAGTGACGCAATCGGGAGGCTGTACAACGAAGACCGTTTCGCGCCCCGGGACGGGGAGCTGGTCAAGGCTTCGGATCGACTGGCCGCATTCATAGAAGCTTACCTGGCCATCCGAAATGGAAGCGCTGCTCCGGATCTGCACGAAGCTCTCTGGGCCATCCGGAGCGAACAGACTCAGCGCAGCATTGGGGGGATCGACCTGGCGGGCATTTACGCCGATTTCGACTGAAGCCGATTTGGTTTGGGGCTTGTCAGAATCCCCGGCGGGGCAACTCGCATGATCCCCAGTTCCGCAGGCAACGAATCGAAACAGGGGACAGGAAGAACACCCCGTGGCTCGGGATTACATTCAGCCGCCGCCCCCCATTCTTTCGAGATTTGGTGGAGACCCGTACGGCCGGGTCCGAATAACTGCCCAGATCTGCTGGCTCCCGAGATTGCGAGCAAGCGGTTAAGGATTTGGGCCCGGCGGTACCAGCATGCCACGAATGGTCCTCGTGAGCTCCCGTGCGCTGATGGGTTTGTGCATGACCTTGTGACGGCCGAGCATCTGTTTTCGGGCTTGAGCCAACACCTGTTGATCTCCTGAGCACAGGATAATGGGCACATCGGAGCGGATGCCGCGGATCTTGTTGGCGAGGCTCAGTCCCGTCATCAGGGGCATGTGGTGATCCGTGATCACCATGTCGAACTGCGAGGCGGCGGAACAGAACAGATTCAGCGCCTCCAGGCCGTCCTGCCGTGTGGTGACTTCGTAGCCGCAGTCTTCCAGGATTTCCCGCGTGAGCGCCAGGGTGGGCGAATCGTCATCCACCACAAGGATTCGCCCGCAGATGGCCTGGTTCTTTCTCACTTCGGTAAGGGTGGATTCGCGCTGTCGTTCCATCACATTGAGCCAAATGGGGTTGCTGATGACATTCAACATGAAATCTTCTCCTGACAACCAGGCATACCATGCCTTTCTCTCGTTGCGTGAGCCGTTGCTGCCCGCCCTTCGGCAAGTCGATGACTCTGCCAATCCAACGGCCATGCTGCGGGGAATCGGGTCCTTCCCGCCGTGTACCCCGGGGACTCCTTCCCATAAGCCTGACGTGGATCGAGCCTGTCAAAAATCTTATACACATCAGGGATCAGGAAGGTCACCTCTACAGGAAGCTGCCTTCCGATTGCGAGGTTGACCTCCAGGGGTTGTGTTGACAACACTGCAGGGTTGCGGCTAATTGTGGCGTGGCAATGAGCAGCAACGCGGAATGCAGCCGGCCGGGAATTGGGCGCTCTCGGGCAGATCACGGATGGAATGATGCTCAACCCTCAGTCACCCATACCCCTGTACCATCAGCTTTCGGAGATCATCCTCGCCAAGATTCGCTCGGGCGAATACCCTGCGGGACATCGCATCCCCTCAGAGCCCGTTCTCGCAGCGACCTAC
>CAZEOY010000124.1:7419-8135 GCA_964513835.1 uncultured Syntrophobacteraceae bacterium | reverse complement strand
ACCGCGTTCACCGTAATGCCCGTCCGCGCCAGCTCCCGGGCCAGACTCTTGGTGAAGGCCACCAGGGCGCCTTTCGAGGCTGCATAGTTCGTCTGGCCTTCCCGACCGAAAATGCCGCTCGGTGAAACCATGTTGATGATTCTGCCCCATCTCCGGGCGATCATCGGTTTGATGGCCAGCTTGGAGCAGACGAAACCACCCTGCAGATTCACCCGCAGCACCTCGTGCCAGTCGGATTCCTCCATGAACATGAAAAGATTGTCACGGCGAATCCCCGCATTGTTGACCAGTATATCCACCGGCCCGAACCGCTCGGCGATCTGTCTGAAAAGGTGCGTCATCAACTCCATATCCGCCGCATCGGCCTTTTGAATCATGAGCCGGCCATCATCCTCCAGGCTGTTCCGGAAGGATTGGGCTTCCGGGTCATTGCTCGCATAGGTTGCGACGACATTGGCACCTTCCTGGAGAAAGGACCGGGCAATGGCTGCGCCAATGCCCCGGGTGCCTCCCGTAATAATAACCGTCCGGCCGTCAAAGAGCATACCCCGCAACCCCTTTTCTTCCGATCAAAGTAATGAGAAAAAGAATGCGGCTCCGCTGTGCAATGCAGACCGCCTCGATTCGGTGTCTTCCGGTATCCGCAGGCTGAATGATCATGCTTTGAGCGAGAGAATCCATCGCATACTATCGCGACAAGGTCAAGGGGTAAGACC
>CAZEOY010000124.1:0-7409 GCA_964513835.1 uncultured Syntrophobacteraceae bacterium | reverse complement strand
TCCATAAGGTGGGATTTAAACATGGACTGTATGAGGGTATTCATTACGGATGGACTTTGGCGCAAGACTCTGGCAGCAGTCAGGGCCCTTGGCAATGCAGGAATAAATGTAACCGTAGGCGAAAGTACTATTCTCACTCCCACTTTTTTCTCCAGATACTGCAATGAATATGTCCGAACCCCATCTCCCACATTAAATCCTCGAGCATATGTAGAATTTCTCCTGAAGTATTTAGATCGTAATCCACATGATGTACTTATTCCTATGGAAGATGCGACCCAGTCGCTACTCGCTCGACACTATGAGGAGTTCAGCTCAAAGACAAGGTTGTTCCTTGCGACGCATGACAAACTGGTATTCATGAACGACAAATGGAAGATACTGAAGCATGCTGAGACCCTGGGTATACCCGTACCCAGGACTTTTCAGGTGGGCAGTTTGGAAATGGGTATGTCCATGAACCGGGATCTCCCCTATCCGCTGGTGGTGAAGCCGAGAGTCGGGTCCGGCAGTGCGGGGGTTGAATTTGTTGACAGACCTGAAGATCTGATGCCCGCTCTGGAGCGGGCGTTCAGAGCCGGCAGGGTCCCGTTGCTCCAGGAAAGGCTGCCTGCTGCAGGTGCGGGTCTCGGGGCCAGTTTTCTCCTGGACCTGCGGCAGGAGGTCCGGGCGAGCTTCGTCCATCGGCGGCTGCGTGAGTACCCCGTCGGGGGGGGGCCGAGCACCTTGAGGGAGAGCGTTGTCCACGACGAGGTGAGAGCTTTCGGGGAGAGGCTTCTGCGGGATCTCGATTTTCATGGCGTGGCCATGGTCGAGTTCAAGGTCGACCTGCGCGACGGGCGGCCCAAACTGATGGAGGTGAACCCCAGGTTCTGGGGCTCTCTGGCGCTTGCCGTCCACGCAGGGGTGAATTTTCCCCTCCTGCTCGTTTTGACGGCCATGGGCGAGGCGTTCGCTCCGGTCACGACTTACAGGGTCGGACATCGATGCCGCTGGCTGCTGCCCGGGGATATTCTGCATTTTCTGAGCAATCCCGCCCGATTTCACATGTCGCCCGGCTTCTTCCAGTTTGTTGCCCCCAATCTGTCCTATGACATCATCGATGCCGATGATCCGCTGCCCGTTCTCGGCGCCATAGGCTCCCTTCTTCCGTTTCTCGGCAGTCGTGACTTCATGCACGTTCGCACGCGGAGGGTCCGGACCTGAGCCCCCTCGTTTCATGGTGACGGTCGATCTCATCCTGCCTCCATTGCCTGCTCGGAACAACGATCCTTTGGACATCCGGGGAAATGAGGGTGGAAAAGCTTGACTTGTTGAGCTATAGGTTAATGATTTCAATGTCAATCGGAGCAGTGTCCTCGCTGGCTTCGTTTTGGAGAAGGTGGATGACTCCCAGCGCAACCCGCATTCAGGTCTGTTTGATCGATCGTCTGATGGCCGTTCTGGCCCATCTCACATCCAACGAAACCCTGTTCCGACTGACCTACCGCGCCATCGCCCTGCTGGCGGAGAAGCTTGCGAGAAAAGACTATTACGTGCGAAAAATACGATGGATCCGGGAGCTCTTCGATACAGGCCACCCGAGCATCAACATCGCCCGGAGATTCCTCAGCCGCCCCAATCCGCATCATCGAAAGACGATCATCCAAAGCTTCATTTTCAACGAAATGCTGGTGGGGACGAACAGGCGCAAGGCTTTCCAGGACTCGCACGGCTTCTACCCGCCGGGCATGATCGTGATCAGCCCGACCATGCGCTGCAACCTCCGCTGCAACGGCTGCTACGCGGGCAGTTACGCCCACAGGGAGCTGAGCCTCGAGACCCTGAACCGCATTCTGGACGAAGCCAAGGAAATGGGAACCCACTTCATCACGGTGTCCGGGGGGGAGCCTTTCTTTCGCGGGGATATGTTCGAGATTTTCGAACGTCATCATGATGTGGCTTTCCTCGTATTCACCCACGGGGGACTGATCGACGAAAGGCTGGCGCAGAAGATCGTCCGTGCGGGCAATGTCGTGCCGGCCATCAGCCTTGAAGGTTATCGGGAGGACACCGATCGAAGACGAGGCGTCGGCCATTTCGATCGCGTCATGCGAGCCATGGACATGCTCCGCGAGGCGGGAGTCATTTTCGGTTACTCGGTGACACAGAGCCGTCTCAACAGCGATATCGTGACCCGTGACGAGTTTGTCCGCTTCCTGAGAGACAAGGGCTGCATGCTGGGATTCTATTTCATGTATGTGCCGGTGGGACGCGACCCCGACATCAACCTGATGCCCACCCCCGCTCAGAGGGATCAGCTTCGAGCGGGACTTGAGCGCTGGAGGAATACGACGGATATTCTTTTCCTCGACTTCTGGAATGACGGACCGGTCATCGGGGGATGTATGGCCGGGGCCCGGAAATATTGCCACATCAACGCCAATGGAGATGTGGAGCCCTGTGTTTTCTGTCATTTCGCCACCCACAACATCCACCGAAGCTCGCTCAAGGAAGCCCTCAATTCACCGCTCTTCCAGGCGCTGCGAAAGCAGCAACCCTATTACGACAATCTTTTCAGGGCATGCATGCTCGTGGACAAGCCATCGGTCGGTCGTGAAATGGCTCTCGCCAGTGGGGCCTACTTCACCCATCAAGGGGCGGAGACCATCTTTTGCGAGCTGGCGGATGACATTGACAGGTTTTCGACGGAATACGCCGTTTATGCCGACAGGGCATGGGAGAAACTGGGGAACGGAGCCTAGTTTCCTCAGACTGCATACCGGGTTGAACGGGCTTCGCATCGGGAGGGACGAGCGCATCGTCCTGCGGGTTTGAGCTCAGCATGTTGGTTTTTCCGCATCAGCCACTCGTTCGGTTCATCATCCAAAGGCATCGCGCCGTCCTGTCGGCGGCCCTCCTGCTCACCGTTCTCTCCGCGGGGCTCATCAGCAGACTTCAAATCGATTTCAGCCTGGATTCGATGCTTCCCACAGGGGATCCCCGGACGCGGCAGCTTCTCACGGATCTGGAAGATGCCGGCACACAGGATATCCTCATCGTTCTCATCAGGTTGGCCCGATCGGACCAGTTCGATGCGGGAAAGCAGATCGTCGACGATTTTGTTGGGCAGATGGCGGCCGTTCCCTCCATCGGACGCATCGAGGCGGGCATTTCCTCGAGCCAGCGCACTTTCGTGGCCGAGATTCTGCTGCCTCATGCCTTCGTCTTTCTTCCGGAGTCCGGTCGGGATGAACTGCGCGAACGGTTGAGCGATACGGCGATCGAGCGCCAGGTTCAGGAGAACAGGCGCTTCATCATGATGCCCATGCAGGGTGGCGCCGAAGAACTGCTGCTGAAAGATCCGCTCAATTTGAGAACGCTGTGGCTGGACCGATGGCTCAAAGAGCAGGCTTTGGGAAACCTGCGGGTGGCGGATGGCTACCTTGCGGACGATCAGCGCAGGCATCTGCTGGTTTTCATCCATCCCCGGGAGACGGCGCGGAACCTCCCCTTCACCAGGCTTCTCATGGCGACCGCCGGTAAGGCTGCCGATGCATCGCTTCAGACGTGGCAGCTGGCACACCCGGGAGATCCCGCCCCCCCAACGATCTCCTTTTCCGGCGGCTACCCCATAGCCCTCGAAGATGAAGCCCTGACCCGGAAAGACCTCCAGACCACTCTGCTGGTCTCGCTCATAGGGGTGAACCTGCTTTTCTTCCTGGTGTTCCGCGATCTTCGTATTCTGGTCCTGGTGCTGCTGCCTCTGGCCATGGGGATCGCATGGACCTTCGGGGCGATGAGACTGATCTTCGGTCACGTGAGCATTTTGACGGGAGCCTTCGGGGGCGTCCTCCTGGGCATTTCCACGGATTTTGCCATCTACTTTCTCAACTTCTTCCTGGACGTCTACCGCCGGGAGGGGTGTGAAGCCGCCCTGGCGCATGCCATGGAAAAGAGCGGCCGCGGGATTGTGACCGGTGGGGTCACGTCGGCAACGGGTTTTCTCACCCTTGGCATCGCTTCCTTTACGGGGTTCCGCGAGCTTGGAGTCATCACGGGGCTGGGGCTGCTCTTCTGCCTGACTTCCACTCTGTTTGTGCTTCCATCGTTGCTCATATGGACGGACCGACGGCGGAACTCCTCCTGGCAAGTACGGCCGGTGACCGGTTTCGGACTCGAAAGGGTGTTCGGCATAGGCCTTCGCTTTCCGCGGGCGGTGGTTACGGGAGGCATTCTGATGCTTCTCTTCTTCGCCGTCCTCACCTTCTCCGCATCTTTCGATGATGACATGCGATCCCTTCGTCCCAAAGGTTCGAGCCACTTCATTGCGCAGAAGGAAGTGGAGTCCATTCTGGGTGGCGCGGGTGCTTCCGTGCTCGTGACCCTGGAGGGGCCGGATGTTCCCGCGCTGCTGGATCGTGCGGTCCGCCTCAACGAGGCTCTTGACCGGTTGCAGGAGGCCGGGCGCATCGCTCATTTCCGCAGCATCCTGTCCTACCTCCCGGCCCCGGAGACGCAGCGGCAGGCGGCGGAGTATCTGGAGACGCATTCGCGGGCTCTCGATGTGAACCGCATCGAAGCCACTTTCAGACGGGCGCTCCAGGAAAACGGTTTCATCTTTCTTCCCGAGTATGAGCAGTACCTCCAGTGGCTGGGAACCCTGCTGAGGCCAACCGCCAATCTGGAGCTCTCCTCCTTTGAGCGGGCCGGGCTCGATGCCATGCTGGATCGATTCCTGGTGAGAAAGGGGGACCTCGTGAAGCTGCTCACCACGGTTCACCCGGCGAAGGGTTTGTGGACCGGACCGGATCTGGACGGCCTCAGGCAGGAACTGACGGGGGCGACTGCTGCGAGCGGGCTGGAGGCCAGGGAGTGGCGGCTGGGCGGATTCCCGGTTCTGTCATACGAGCTCAAGCGCCATGTCTGGGATGACCTGATCCGTACGGTTTTCCTGGCCTGCGCGGCCGTGGGAATCTTCGTTGGACTGTCGCTGGGCGGTTTTATCCCGGCCCTCCTGGCGTCGACGCCTGTGGCCGCGGGCCTGGTGACCATGCTCGGAGGGATGACCCTTCTGGGGATGCAGCTCAATTTCGCCAATTTCATTGTGCTGCCGGTCATGATCGGAATCTGCGTCAACGACGGCGTGCTCATCATGAACACCCGGATGGTGGAGCCCGGAGCGGAACTGTCGCTTGTGCTCGGGAAGATCAGCCCTGCGGTCCTCCTGACCTCCATGACCACGCTCATGGGGTTCGGTTCCCTGGTGTTTTCGCACTACCCCGGCCTCCGGAGCATCGGCTGGCTGTCCGGTCTGGGAATTCTGGCGGAGCTGTCGGCTTCGCTTCTCCTGCTGCCTGCAATCCTCGCATGGAAGGAGAGGATTCAACGCCCGCCGGGAGAGCCGGCGAAGAAGACTTGTGACGGAAAGAGGGTCCTTTGATGAAAGTCGCTTACCTCGGCATTGATGTCGGTTCCATCAGCGTGAACCTTGTGGCCTTGGACGAATCAGGATTTCTGCTGGCCAAAAGATATTTGCGCACCCACGGACAGCCCCTGAAGGTCATGCAGGCGGGGCTCAGGGATCTTGCTTCGATGCTTGGCGAGGGCGTCAGCATCCGGGGCGTGGGGACGACCGGCAGCGGTCGGCATCTTGCGGGCATCCTCGTTGGGGCCGATGCCATCAAGAATGAAATCACCGCCCATGCCGTGGCGGCCCTCCACTGCGAGCCCGCGGTTCGTTCGATCATCGAGATCGGGGGACAGGATTCCAAGTTCATGTCACTGCGGAACGGCACCGTCGCCGATTTCGCCATGAACACCGTGTGCGCCGCGGGAACGGGTTCATTTTTGGATCAGCAGGCTCATCGACTGGGCATCCCCATCGAGGAGTTCGGAGATCACGCCCTGCGGGCGCGCAAACCGGTCAAGATCGCCAGCCGCTGTACGGTCTTCGCCGAGTCGGATATGGTCCACAAACAGCAGGTCGGCCACAGCCTGGAGGACATCATCGCCGGCCTTTGCGAGTCTCTCGTTCGGAATTACCTGAACAACCTGGTCAAGAGTCAGAGGCTGGAGGAGCCGATCCTGTTCCAGGGCGGGGTGGCGGCCAATGTGGGGATGAAGGCCGCTTTCGAGCGGTTGCTGGGGATGCGGTTGATCATTCCCGAGCACTTCGAGGTCATGGGTGGCCTGGGGGCAGCGTTGCTCGCCCGGGAGGCCAGGGTGGAATCCGATGGGAAGACACGCTTTCGGGGCTTCGAGGTCGGCGGGTTGGACTACCGGCTCAAGAGCTTCGATTGCGAAGGATGCTCCAACTGCTGCGAAGTCATGGAAGTCGCCCTGCCGCGCGCAGATGGCGGGGAGCGGTTGGTTCGCTGGGGAGATCGCTGCGGCAAGTGGGAGCTCACGGACTGGTAGCTGAACCCATTACCGGTCACGGGGCAGGGGGGACTCGCCTCCGGATGCAGTCCACGAACGCCTCAAGCCGGGTCTGCACGGCGCCGGAAGAGGTGTGCTCATCGAAGGCCAGGGTCAGAACCGGAATCCCGTATTCTTCGGAAATCCGATTCATGATGGTTTGAGCTACCAGCTCCGGCATGCAGGTGAAGGGCATCAGGTGGATGATGCCGTCCAGCCTCTGTTTGGCGAAATGCACCGCGTGGCCCACCGAATTCACGCTTTCACCCCCGCAGGGGCTGTACAGGAAGGGAGCCGCCTCGTTCAACGCCCACCGGAAGGTATGGCGGCGAAACGGCATGAATCGAAATCGGTCGTTGAGCCAATCGCTCAGCCACAACCCGCGGTGCACTTCGACCCCCATCTCGCCCAGACGCTCCTCGATATTCATGTTGGCGTGGTTCTCGAGGACCATGAAAATCTCGCCGACGAGCCCCATGCGCACCACCGAACGGTCCCTGTCGATGGGGATTGTCTGGAAGAGCTTGTCGATGCGTCGCCATGCCGGCAACAGGTCCACGAACCGTCTGGCTGCATCGACGAGATCGATGCTCTGCTTGAGGATGCGGTCGGTGCTCCGCTTTTCACGCTCTCTGGGTCTCACTCGAAGGGAATGGGCCACAGCGCGGTCCGCGAGGGCGATGCGGTAGAGGATGAAGAGGAAGACCCGGTAAGAGTCCCACTTGGAGCGGAGTCCGGCGATCTTGCGCACGGTGGCGAGCATGTCGCGCAGGCTGTCCGGATCATCTGCGCTTCCCATCCGGAATTTGTAGCCCATGTCTCGAAGAATCAGCTCCTGCATGCTTCCGTAGTATCCGAACCGGCACGGTCCGAACCCTCCCGGCATGATGACGTCGGTAGCGCCCTGGTTGAGGGCCTGTATCATGTTTCCCAGGTTGAGCTTGAACGGCAGACAGGCGCAGTCCGGCGAATGGCGGGCTCCGAGCCAGACCGCTTCCTTGTTGGGCCGG
>CAZEOY010000123.1:295-8154 GCA_964513835.1 uncultured Syntrophobacteraceae bacterium | reverse complement strand
CCCAAGCCTTAACACCTTTGCTCCTTATAGAGGGTTACAGCCCGGCAACACCTGCCAACTCGACCGCCTCCCTTTCCCCTTCACCCGCATGAGGGATTGGGCCAGAAGCCACCGCATGGGGTCCGCTGATTTTAAATCCGCCCTCGCGGGGGCTTGTGATTGTTATCACGCCCAAGGCCAAGCCATATATTCAACCGGTGTGCTCGCCGGTACTTTCGCTTCTTCTATGAAGTGCCCCGGGAGTGAAACCATCTCTCGGGAGATGCATGGGTGGTTCGTTGAGTGATTTATTTCTCGAGGTTCCCAACTAGCAAGCTCTTGCAGGCTTGTCAAGGATTAAAATCCAGACCGCAAATTTGCACAAGTCTGCTCGAACGTCCCACAGTCTATGTGACTGCATGAATTACCATACGTCACTTCTCTGATTTTGTAACCAAAAATTCTCTTTTTCACATAGTTCCCACTCCTTTCCCTCTTTCTGAGAAATCGTGCCGTCTTCTCGTGCTCCCGCCAATGCAGATGAAGATCGAAGATTTTCGACAATGGCTTCGCTGCCGGTCAGGGCTGAAGGAACTCCATTATGCTCCTGAGGTTTTGCCTGATCTATCCGAGGCTTGACCTGAAGATCGATTGGGTGTTTTTTGAATTGTCACGGGGAGGGTAAGGGGGAAGCGGCTGATCAACATATCATGGGGGATCGCACAACCTTGGAGAGCAGCGGATTGAACAAGACCCGAAAGGCTGTGATTGCATGGTCTTTTTATGACTGGGCCAACTCTGCATTCGCCACCACTGTGATGGCGGGTTTTTTTCCAGTCTTCTTCAAGGAATTCTGGAGTGCTGGAAGCGATGCGTCGCTCAGCACCCTGAAGTTGGGCACTGCCAATTCCCTGGCCAGCCTCTTTCTCGTAATTTTGGCCCCGCTGCTGGGTGCCATCGCCGATACCGGTAGGGCCAAGAAGAAGAGTCTTTTTCTTTTTGCCTCTCTCGGTATCCTCTGTACGGGCTCCCTATACTGGGTCAGCACAGGGGACTGGGTTCTGGCCGCGTCTTTATATGTTCTGGCTGCACTCGGCTTTGCGGGCGGCAACATCTTTTACGATTCGCTACTGGTGAGCGTTGCGGATGAAGATCGGGTGGACTTTGTCTCCGCGCTCGGCTTTTCCTTGGGCTACCTGGGCGGGGGCCTTCTTTTCGCGCTCAATGTGATCATGACCCTCCGGCCGGCGGCTTTTGCCTTGAGTGGATCGGCAGAAGCGGTTCGGTTGTCGTTTGTCAGTGTCTCCCTCTGGTGGGCGATATTTTCAATTCCGATCTTCCTTTTCGTGAATGAGCCTCCAGGGCGAACCTCCTCGGGGCTTAAAATGACCGTCATTCTTGGGTTTCAGCAGCTCAGAGCCACCTTCTCGGAAGTGAAGAAGCTGCGTGTGGTGATGCTCTTTCTGGCGAGCTACTGGCTCTATATCGACGGCGTGGACACCATCATCCGAATGGCCGTGGACTATGGACTCTCCCTCGGATTCTCTTCCAGGAGTCTCCTTACAGCCCTCCTCCTGACTCAGTTTATCGGATTTCCGTCGGCGATCGCTTTCGGCGTTCTTGGTCGGAGGTGGGGGCCTAAAGTCTGTATTTTCATCGGGATCGGCGCTTACGTGGGAGCAACGGTCTATGGCTACTTCATCACTGAAGAAATGGAGTTTTATGTTCTGGCCGGCATCATAGGGCTTGTCCAGGGAGGGGTGCAGTCCCTCAGCAGGTCGCTCTACGCTCGCATCATTCCCAAGGACAAGGCTGCTGAGTTCTTCGGCTTTTACAACATGCTCGGAAAATTCGCAGCTGTGGTCGGCCCTCTCCTCATGGGCTGGGCGAGTGTTCTGACCGGCAGCCCCAGGCACTCGATTCTTGCCGTCGTGGTCCTCTTCCTGTCGGGCGCATTTCTGCTCCTTTTTGTCGATGAGACAGAGGGGCGACGATTGGCCCGATCCATGGAGGGCTCTCCAGGCTTCAGACACGATGGGCCGTGATCGTCAGCTGCATCGCCACTGAGTGCGCCAGCCCACGAGGTATGAACGGAAACCGGACATCGAGGTCACAGCATGGCAAAAGGTGAATGGGCAATTGACAATACAAAAACTAGTGCCTTATATTGGCAGCTCAATTGCCTTGGCAACATATCATTACAATGTGAACCGTCCCAGTGGAGGCGCATCACCGGATCACCAGAGAATGAGGAGACCAATTGATGGCAGCGAAAATCATCGAGATCAGCGATAGCACATTCGAGCAAGAGGTACTGCAGTCTGATGTACCGGTCCTCGTCGACTTTTGGGCTCCCTGGTGCGGTCCGTGTCGTGCCATCGCCCCCGTCGTGGATGAGCTGGCAAATGAATATGCCGAGAAGCTGAAAGTGGCCAAATGCAACGTGGATGACAATCCCAAGACTCCCTCCCGTTACGGAATCCGTGCTATTCCGACCTTGATCATTTTCAAGGGTGGCAATGTGAGCGAGCAGATCACGGGCGCAGTGGCCAAATCGCAGATTGCGGCAGCCGTCGATAAGGCCATGGGTTGATCGGTCCATGTTGAACCCATACGGTTCAGGCAGTGTCCAAAAATGAAGAGCTCCCATCACCGTCCTCTCTATTGAGCTGCCCCTGAAGTTCGACCTAAACATGGAAATCCGCCTCCTGATGACTGCTCCTTGCAGCGAGAAGCCTGCCCTCGATGAGGCGGGCCTTCTCGCAATCACGCACGGGATGCGGGATTCATTTCGGGCGCCCGGCCATCCTAAGACGACCTGAAATGGGGAGGATTCTTCCACCGGGGGGCTGCCATTGTGGAGGAAGGCCCTATGATCCATCGGCATCCAGGGTGAGGAATGATCCTCGGCAACTTGACGATGAATCCGCTCTTTGCGGCCCTCCGGAAAGCATAGTTAGACTTTTTCTTGACTTGGAGCGAATTGGAGGATGTAATTTGCGTGTCACAGAAGGTGGGGAGGGTTGCCATTGCCGGAGTTTCGAGCCCCAGACCTTCGGGGTTTCGATAATGTAATGTGTACCGATGTTGAAGGAGTTTGCTGCTCCCCAATCCATTTCCATTGAGCCCCTGTTCAAGGATAGGTACGACTGATGCCAACGCACCAGAAACCATTCAGCTTCATTGGCCGCCCTTCCATCATCGCTTTCCTTATCTTCTGTTCCTGTGCGGCGTCGGGATGTGGAACCGACCTCACCCAGTTTTACTTCGGCAACTTGTTCGGCCAGGGTTCGTCGACCATCGACCAGAATGCCGAGCAATTGGCGATTGAGGGTATGGAGAAGATGCGGGAAAAGGATTATGATGAGGCTCTTAAGGCCTTCAGAAAGATCAAGGAGCAATACCCGTACAGCAAGTACGCCATTCTGGCCGAGTTGAAGCTCGGGGACGCACATTTTCAGAAGCGGGAATACGGCGAAGCGGCCCTTGCGTATGAAGAGTTTGCCAGACTTCATCCCCGCAACGAAGTCATCCCATATGTGCTCTATCAGATTGGCATGAGCCATTTCCTCAGCTTCACGACGATCGATCGGGATCAGGGTGAAACTCGGCAGGCCATGGAAGCGTTTCAACGGGTGATGCAGGCCTTCCCGGAGACGCAATACGCCAAAAAGGCTCAGCAACAAATGTTCGAGTGCCAGAAGCGGTTGGTGGCCCATGAGTTTTACGTCGGCGAATTTTACTTCAAACAAAACCGCTATCGGTCGGCCAAAGAGAGACTGGAGCGGATTGGCAAGGCCTATCCCGACGCCGTGAGGGAGCTTGGGTATGAGCAGTCTGTGCGTGAGATGCTGGAAGTGTCCGAGCAGGAGTTGAGCAAAGGAGAGGCCAAACCCAGTATATGGAGCCGCATGGGTTTTTGATTCTCGGGCTGCAGAAGCATCGGGCGTGGTTGCGGATCCTTCCCGGTTCCGCTTATTGTGCAGTCGGTCGGAAAAGATCTTGCCCACGGTCATTCGGGCCACCCGTCTGAGCACCCTGGAAGCCGCCATTTACCTTCAAAATATGGACGCCGACCGACCATCCGAATCGCTTCGAGCGGCTTTTCCAGTCACCCTGGGATCTGCATACCCCCTATTCAGCCTCTGTCAAGTGATCTTCTTAGGGGAAGAGCAAAGACTATCGCTCGGGGGTGGTCCCGAGAGCGAGCCGCTCCGAGGAGAACGAGGAGCATGCACCCGCAAGGATCATCCCCGATGCTTATACTAAAGTTCGAAGCTGTATGTTCCGAAATGGGCAATTAATGTAGTAAACGATGTTCAGCATTTGAGAGAATAAGGGTGAGGCACAGTCGAATACAGAGGTTCCTGAAACGAAAAAGAGCGATGCAATGGTTAAGGTAATGTAATAAATTGACCAAATCTGCATAGAGTTTGAGACGTTTTCTTTCTAAACCGGTTGAAAAGGAACGATGGCCGGCATTACGGCGCAGGTTCCCGGAACTCTACGATTCAAGGACCTTCCTTCGACCCCCCAATGACTCCTTCGTGATTCCTCGGGGATACCATCAAAGAGTATGAATACCCACAAGAGATCGACAGGCAAGTATGCATAAGCAGAGGAGAACAGGCGACATGACGGACACGTCTTCCACCGACAATGGCACCCCCGCAAGGGAACGCGGAGGCCGAAACCAGGAGTCCCGGGATTCGCATAACGAGATGAATCTCGTCGAGCTGAAGGCCAGAAACATCCGGGAATTGCTCGGCATGGCCAAGGGGCTGAACATCGAAGGAGCCAGCTCCATGCGCAAACAGGAGCTCATCTTCGCCATCCTGCAGGCCCAAGCTGAGATGAGCGGGCTCATTTACGGTGAAGGCGTACTGGAAATTCTGCCGGACGGTTTCGGGTTCCTGAGAAGTCAGAATTACAACTATCTGCCCGGCCCCGACGACATTTATGTGTCTCCGTCCCAGATTCGGCGGTTCAACCTGAGGACGGGCGACAGCATCTCCGGACAGATCCGCCCGCCTAAAGATAATGAGAGATACTTTGCACTCCTCAAGGTCGAGGCGGTGAATTTCGAAGACCCGGATGTGGCCAGAGACAAGATCCTCTTCGACAACCTCACCCCTCTCTATCCCGACCGCCGCATCAAGCTCGAAACCGTTGCAGACAATTATTCCACACGCGTCATGGACCTCCTGACTCCCATCGGATTCGGCCAGCGTGGTCTGATCGTCGCGCCGCCCCGAACCGGCAAGACGATGCTGCTCCAGAGCCTTGCCAACGCCATCGCCATCAATCATCGGGATGCCTATCTTATCGTGCTGCTCATCGACGAGCGCCCCGAGGAGGTGACCGACATGCAGCGAAACGTTCGCGCCGAGGTTGTGAGCTCGACCTTTGACGAGCCTCCCCAACGGCATGTACAGGTTGCCGAAATGGTGAGCGAAAAGGCTAAGCGATTGGTGGAGCACAAGCGCGACGTGGTGATCCTGCTCGACAGCATCACGCGTCTGGCCCGGGCATACAACACCGTGGTGCCCCCGAGCGGCAAGATCCTCTCCGGTGGTTTGGATTCAAATGCGCTGCATCGCCCCAAGAGATTCTTCGGAGCGGCCCGAAACGTCGAACAGGGAGGCAGCCTCACCATCATCGCCACAGCCCTCATTGAAACCGGCAGCCGCATGGATGAGGTCATCTTCGAAGAATTCAAGGGCACGGGCAACATGGAGATCGTTCTGGATCGCAAGCTTTCCGACCGCCGCGTCTTCCCGGCCATCGACATCAACAAATCGGGCACCCGCAAGGAAGAACTGCTGCTTCCTCCGGACGACCTCAACCGCATATGGATCTTACGGAAGCTTTTCTCCCCCCTGAACCCCGTGGATGCGATGGAGTTTCTGCTCGATAAGATGCAGGGCACACGGCACAATTCGGAATTCCTTGCCTCTATGAACCGATAGGGATCACGAGCCGGTAGGCGCACCGCCGTACAAGGCTGCAATTTTCGGTTGAATGCGGGACATTGAGCTAGTATAGTCAGATGTTCGATAATCCCATGCGACCGAATCAGGAGGACTCACATCAAATGAAGAAAGATACGCATCCGGCATATTACGATACCACCATCACCTGTGCCTGCGGCGCCGAGATCCCTACTGGATCCACCAAAAAGGAAATCCGGGTCGAAATCTGCTCCAAATGCCATCCTTTCTACACGGGCAAACAGAAACTGGTTGACTCGGCAGGGCGAATCGAGCGGTTCAGGAAGAAATACGAGAAATTTCAGCAGAAGGCGAGCCAGCAAGAATAGCCTCAATCCTGGGGAGACCTCGACGGCCAACCCGCCCTTGGAACCAGCCCGCGTGGCTGCACAGGCCGAGCCGCCCTCAGTGGGAAAAGCCCGGGACGTCCCTGAAGATTGCCCAGCGGCTCTCAACGTTGACTTCAACCTGAGCGATCCAGCACTTCGATGCAGCAACCCCATTTCTCTTGGGTTGGCAGACCCTGAGGCGGTGCGTTGGAGTGCTTTTTTTGTTCCACCGGCCACAGACTGTTCGCCCGATCGAGGTCTCTGGCCCGGAATTCCCTGACGATCGGTCAGATCTTCAGACATATCAGGTCATAAGCAGATGTTGGAACGTCTAGACAGTGTAGAAGAGAGATTCCTGCAGTTGGAGGAGGCTCTGGTCAGCGCGGAGGTCCTCGCCGACCCCAAGCTCTATCAACAGGCGGCCAAAGAACACTCCGATATTGCCCCCATCGTTGAACAGTACCGCCATTACAGGCGGGTTCGCCAGTCTCTCCAGGACAATCAGGAACTCCTTGAGACGGAGAGCGACGCGGAAATGCGGGACCTGATTCGCCAGGAGATCGCTCAGCTCAGAAAGGACCTCGATTCCGCGGAGACGGACCTGAAGCTGATGCTGGTGCCCAAGGACCCCAATGACGACAAGAACGTTATTGTCGAGATCCGGGCCGGCACCGGTGGCGATGAGGCAGCCCTGTTTGTTTCCGACCTTTTGAGAATGTACACGAGATATGCCGAACTGCAGCGTTGGAAGGTGGAGATCCTCGACACACACCCGACGGGGATTGGCGGCTTCAAGGAAGTCATCTTCGCCATTAACGGCAAGGGGGCGTTCAGCCGCTTGAAATACGAACGGGGCGTTCATCGGGTCCAGCGCGTACCCGTTACCGAGAGCCAGGGCCGCATTCACACTTCCGCGGTGACGGTGGCCGTGCTTCCTGAAGCCGAGGAGGTGGATGTCTATATCGATCCCAACGATCTGCGCATCGACGTTTTCAGGTCTTCGGGCCCCGGGGGACAGAGCGTCAACACAACCGATTCCGCAGTGCGCGTCACCCATATTCCTTCAGGCCTCGTCGTCATCTGCCAGGACGAGAAGTCGCAGCACAAGAACAAAGCCAAAGCCTTGAAGGTCCTCAGGGCCAGGCTCATGGACCAGATGCAGGGCGAGCAGGAGGCCAAGATCGCTCAGGACAGAAAGAGCCAGGTCGGAAGCGGGGACCGGAGCGAGCGCATTCGAACCTACAATTTTCCTCAGAACCGTGTGACCGATCATCGTATCAACCTGACCGTTTACAAACTGGAGGCTATCCTGGCAGGCACTCTCGAGGAGGTCATCGATCCTTTGGTCGCCTATTTTCAGGCAGAGGCCTTGAAAAGCAGTGAGTGACAGTCTCCCTCGCCCGCTCCACCACCGGCCCCCCCCATACGGACCGGTCCATACTATTTGAGGACGGGGATGGAAGAGGTTTGGACCATCCTGAAAGTCCTGCAATGGACCGCGGACTACTTTAAGCGCAAAGGAATCCCTCAACCAAGAGCGGATGCCGAGGTTCTTCTGGCC
>CAZEOY010000123.1:0-285 GCA_964513835.1 uncultured Syntrophobacteraceae bacterium | reverse complement strand
CGAGCGCATACAGCTCTATCTCCGGTTTGACCAGCCGCTCGGCGGCGACGAACTGGCTCGGTTCCGGGAATTCGTGAAGCGCCGGGCCGCCCGTGAACCAACCCAGTACATCACCGGAAGGCAGGAATTCTGGTCCCTCGATTTGGAAGTGACACCGGCAACGCTCATTCCGCGCCCGGAGACCGAGGTGCTGGTCGAAAAAGCCATCGAGCTCATCGAGGATCGCCCACTGCGTGTCCTGGATCTCGGGACCGGATCGGGAGCCATCGCCCTGGCGCTCGCCCA
>CAZEOY010000122.1:0-8293 GCA_964513835.1 uncultured Syntrophobacteraceae bacterium | reverse complement strand
GGTTCTTGAGCACCTTGTTCTGCGGTCTGAGGCAGAAGAGCCCTCAACCATGGCTGCAAGACTCTCCACCCGCGAAAGAATCCTGGAAGCAGCCTTGGATGTGTTTGCAGAGAAGGGGTTTCATCTCGCCACGGTGGACGAAATCGCCGAGCGGGCCGGCCTGGGAAAGGGCACTGTGTATCGGCATTTCGCCAATAAGGAAGCCCTTTTCAATGAACTGGTCCGGTTGCGTCTCGAGGAATTGGAGCGGGACGCCAACACCGTCCTGGACGGCCAGGATGACGTGCTAACCATGATCACCAAATACCTGCGCATCTACTTCGCCTTCTTCGATCGGAACCAGCGGCTTTATCGGCTGGTGGTGCAAGAGGGACTGGATGTGGGCCGACAGGTCCAAGATCTCTACATCAAAACGGTGATGCGGCGCATCCCGGTGCTCAAGCGAAAAATCTACGCAGCGAGCCAGCAGGGAGAGCTCAAGGACGTAGATTTTCAAACGGTGTTCTACGGCGTCATGGGGTTTGTGCACGGTGTTATTGAAAAGTGGTTGGCCAGTGACTGCTCCTATTCACTGGTGGATGAATTGCCTGTGGTCGTGGAAGTTCTTTTTTACGGTTTCGTCAGAGATGGCCATCATGTCGAATTGAGAGAGGAGAGAGGAAATGGATAGAAGCGAGCTGGAAAGCAAGATCGTCGACATCATCACCAATCAGCTGGGCGTCGAAAAGGAAGCGGTTACTGCAGAAGCGCATGTGATCGATGATCTGGGGGCCGATTCCCTGGACGTGGTCGAGCTCGTCATGGCCCTTGAGGAATCCTTTGACGTGGAAATCCCCGATGAGGATGCCGAGAAGATTCGGACGGTAAAAGACATCTTCGATTACCTGGCTCAGGCCGTGGGGGGGAAATAACGACCTGTGGATCAGACTGCGCAGGCACTCCGCGAAAACTGCCGGAGTGTCTGTGCCCTCGTCTCGCGTGGTGAGCTGAACCTCTGCTTCGCTCAAGCCGTTGCCCGGCTTGTACGGTTGTTGTCGCCCAGCATGCCGAGGGCGATTTGCCGCTCCTCCCGGAACCTCTTTCTCACCGACGCTCTCACCTCGGAGCTCGAGCTGCCAAACTGTTCGCCCCGCGCCGCATAGAGCTCATCGATGACCTTTCGAGCCGAGAGCCGGTCTGAAGTCCCACTTTCTTCGATGGCTCGGGAGAACAGTCTGGCCGCTCCCATGGCCCCGTGCTGGACCGCCGTACTCCAAAGAACCTCCTGCAGGGCCTTGGGCTGATTCCGAATGTCAACCCCGGTTCTCTCGCGTATCTCCTCCAATGCGGGGAGATAGTGACTCCGTTCTATGAATTGCCGTTGAAGGTCGGCAAAACGGTGTGGGGCTTCCGCGGCTATTCGCTGCCATTCGCGGGGCATGGCTCCCCCCCTGCCCCCGGTATTGGCGGGTCCGGCAGCCCTGAGACTCCGTGCCCATTCCGGAGCCTGCTCATCCAAAAATTCCAGGAATGCGCTCATCGTCCCAGCCCTTGAGGAAATTTGGTACTGACCGTAAGAGGTCCCCCCCTGACGATCATATCCGATGGCATCCACTCCGGCGTCGCCCGATTCGAATCTTGCCGAAAGACCTCCCAACGCATCGGAAGTCCGTGCGGTCCTGGGAGAAAAGGTGGCGGATCGTAGTGCCGCCATTCGGGCCAGGGGAGCCATGGGACGATCCCCTGCCAACCCGCTGGAGGAAAGGGCCAGCACAGTGCTGGCTTTGGGGGACGTCAGCGCGTTCAGACGAAGAAGTGTGGAAGTTGCTGCCGCCTCGAGCGAGCTCGCCTCCCTGGTGGAAGCGGGATTGACTGCAAATCCCGTATCCACGGTTCGGCCAGTTCGTGCTTGGGGAGCCTGGAATGCCTTCTCCAACTGCAAGGAACGATTTTCCTTCCGTTGGACATTCTTGCCTGCCATCTGCTGATTTGCCAGAATATTCCTGAAATCCCCGCGTTCACAGGTCTGCGAAGCAGCACGCCCTACCTTGGCTGTCTTTGGAGGGGAATTGGACCCCGGTTTCGACGTTGAATGAGGTGTGTAAACAGTCATGACAGCATTCCCTTCGACGAATCACCGCTGAGGTTCAGGCTGATGGAGTGCAAGAAGCGTGCATTTTCCGAGATCCCTGTTTTCCGTCAAATAATCGGCTCACGGACGACAAGTCCTCGTGCTCCGGGTAAAAGCACAAACAATGCCAGATGTCTCCATTATTGATCCAAAATCCATCATTCACCCGCATCACCCCCTTTAATCTCGCGTCTTCATTTCAGGGGTTGGGAGTTGGGAGCTGGAAAGCTTTGACTCGCAAGGAGCAAGAGCCGGCTGGCTCATGAGAGGGGGCTCTGAATCGCGGCATGCATGGCAGGTCTTGCGGGGATAACATTGGTGGAGAGAAACCGATGACCCTCCTCTTGCTCAAGGAGCGAATGGGGTCCCTGTCAACTCATTGAAGCGTTGGGCTTTCCGTATTGACCGGAGGTCGGATTGTGATATGTTTATCGAGGAGCGATGATCCCAGCGTTTCGGTGCTGCTTTGGCGGCACTCCTCTTGAGGTAGGCGACTCCAGCCTCACGGCCGAACCACCACGAAAGTGTGAACGGAATGGAATCAAAATACGAGGTTGCCCGATCCCACACCGGCGGCTGTTTCATCTGCCACAAAAACGACGAGGAGCTCTACCTGGTCCGCAATGCGAAGACAGGGCAAATGACAGCCTTGTGCGGCTGCTGTCTGCTCCCCAGACTTGACGGTTATCTCATAGACAACACGAGGACATGGCCCATCAAATGCGCCATCGATCGGTGGGATCAGAAGTCCGATATTCCCTCTGAGTCCGAGTGAAACAGCACCCGGAGCCGGTTGCTGTCTTCCCATCCGCTTCGCGTGTACATACCAGCCGACTTGCACGCCTACTCGATCTGTGACAAGCGCCACCGGATATTGCCGGCATGTACGACCCATGTCCAGGCTAGCCTAGCCGGATTGTTGTTCCATGGCAACCTTGGGAAGTACATTGTCCAATATCCCGTTGATGAATGCCCCGGAATCCCTCGAGCCATAGGATTTGGCGAGGTCGATGGCCTCATTGATCGAGACTTTGGGCGGGATATCCTCACAATACAACATTTCGAAAACAGCGATCCGGAGAACGTTGCGATCGACCACCGGCATGCGCTCGAGCCGCCAGTGCTCGGAGGCGGACACGATCCTTTGATCGATTTCATCCTTGTGCGTGAACACGCCCAACACGATCTGCTCGGCAAAGGGCCGCACAGCCGCAGGCGCTTCAAAGTGCTCGTAGAAGAGCGGCAGCGCATCGGCCGGCGTTGCTCCGGTCATGTCGATTTGATAAAGAACCTTTAAAGCGATTTCCCGAGAAAGCCTTCGGCGCCCCATTGTATCACTCTCCGGACCTAAAATCCCAAGGTCTGGGTAACAGAAGAACCTCTCCCCCCAAGGGCAGCCGGAAAGCGGCTCGCGTCCACCGACCTGGGGTTCTCAGCAAGAACCCTGTTATTGCACCTGCTTGATAAGATTCACCATTTCGATAGCTGCCATGGCCGCATCCCACCCTTTGTTCCCTGCCTTGGACCCGGCTCGCTCGATTGCCTGCTCCAGCGTGTCCGTCGTGAGGACACCGAAGGCTATGGGTATATTGCTGTCGAGACTCACCGTCGCAATGCCCTTTGAGACCTCATTGGCCACGTAGTCGAAGTGGGGAGTCGCCCCACGGATCACAGCCCCCAGGCAGATGACCGCATCGTAGCGACCGCTGAACGCAACCTGCTTGGCGATGAGAGGGATCTCAAAGGCGCCGGGGACTTTGAAAACATCAATCTGCTCCTCGCTGCCCCCGCTCCTTTTGAGTGCATCCAACGCTCCCCCCAGGAGCCGGTCGCAAATGAAGTCGTTGAAACGGCTGATGACAATCCCGAAGCGCAGACCTTGTGCCAGCAGCTTCCCCTCATAAACCTTCATGTCACGATTCCTTTCCCTGCACGCAGCTCAGAAGGTGTCCCATTTTGGTGCACTTGGCACTGAGGTATTCGATGTTGCATTCATTGGGCGGGATTTCCAGCGGAACGCGTTCCGTTACCGTGATCCCATAGCCCTGAAGCCCGACGATCTTGGTGGGGTTGTTTGTCATCAGCTTCATTTTGCGAACCCCCAGCTCCACCAGCATCTGCGCCCCAATGCCGTAGTCGCGAAGGTCCGCCTGAAACCCGAGCGCTTCGTTGGCTTCAACCGTGTCGTAACCCTGTTCCTGAAGGGCATATGCTTTGATTTTGTTCACAATTCCGATGCCGCGACCCTCATGATTGCGCATGTAGAGCAACGCCCCCTTGCCTTCCTTGGCAATCTGGACCATGGCCGCCCGCAACTGCCCCCCGCAGTCGCATCGCAAGGACCCGAAAACATCCCCTGTAAGGCATTCGGAGTGAACCCGCACGAGCACTTCATCATCAGGGCCGAATTCTCCCTTGACCAGCGCAAGATGGCTGTAGTCGTCGATATCGTTGTTGTACGCGATGACTTTGAACTCGCCGCCGAACGAAGTAGGCAGCTTGGCCTCGGCCGACCGATGCACGAAAATCTCGTTCTGCATCCGGTAGTGGATAAGGTCGGCAATGGCGACAATCTTGATGCCATGCTCCTGGGCGAAAACCTCGAGATCGGGCATTCGCGCCATTGTCCCGTCGTCTTTCATGATTTCGCAGATGACGCCCGAGGGCTTCAGGCCCGCCAGGCGGGCCAGGTCCACGGAACCCTCCGTCTGGCCCGTGCGAACCAGTACGCCGCCCTTTCTGGCTCTCAAAGGGAAGATGTGTCCCGGACTCACCAGGTCCTCCGCTTTGGCCTGATCAGCGACGGCCGTCAGAATCGTGTGGGCGCGGTCCGCCGCGCTGATGCCGGTCGTCACGCCTTTGCGAGCCTCAATGGAAACCGTGAAGGCCGTCTGAAAACGCGAGAGATTGTTGGCCGCCATCATTTGAAGCCTCAACCGCTCCACCCATTCGGGGGTGAGAGAGAGGCAGATGAGCCCACGGCCATATCTGGCCATGAAGTTGATCGCTTCAGGGGTCACCATCTCTGCGGCCATGCAAAGATCGCCCTCATTTTCGCGATCCTCGTCGTCCACCAGGATGACCATTTTTCCCTGGCGGATGTCTTCAAGTGCGTCGGAAATACTTGCCAAAGGCATGTTCCGGAACTCCTTCCATATTCAAGGGATGCAGGCGCCCTGCTTGCACACTGCGATTGCTGCCGGGTGTCTATAACACGAAGCAGGCCGGTCCTCAAGCAGGCCTGCCCAAATCAGCTTCCTAAGGCAGGAAGCCATGCTTCTGAAGAAAGGCGGCGTCGATCCGGCTGCGTGCTCCCTTCTCCTCAATCGTGTCAGACCAGGGGGCGGTCATCTTCTCGACATACTTGCCGATGAGGTCCGTTTCGACATTCACGGCCTGCCCGATCTCAAGGTCAACGATGGTTGTCTCCCTTGCCGTGTGCGGCACAATATTCACATCGAACTGGCCTTCACGACAGCCATTGATGGTCAGACTGATCCCATTAACAGCCACGGAACCCTTTTCGATGGTATAGCGGCTGAATTCCCTCGGAATGTCGAAAGAGAATCGGATGGAACGGCCTTCGTCCTTCCTGTCCGCCAGTCTGCCCATGGTGTCCACATGGCCGCTCACGAGGTGCCCCCCCAGCCGGTCGCCCAGGCGGAGCGCGCGCTCAAGATTGACGCGGGTACCCGGCCTCTTCCCTCCCAGCGTGGTCCGGCTGAGAGTCTCAGCCGATACATCCACAGTGAACTGACTTCCCTGAAAAGAAACCACGGTGAGGCAGGCCCCGTCCACTGCGATGCTTTCACCCAGCACCAAGTGATCGATGGCGAACTGAGCCTGGATCACCATCCGCGCGTCAAGCCCCTGGCGGTCTGTGCGCACCAGGAGGCCGGTCCCCTCGATCAATCCTGTAAACATGGCGAGCCCATCTCAGTAGAGCTGTTCCTGAAATCGCCCGGAAACCATAATGTCCCCGTCGAATCGTTTTACCTGGATCTCGTAGGCTGAAGTCGCAGCGGCCATTCTGTCCACGGACCGGCCGGCCACCACGGGAACCGCCGCCTCATCTCCCAGTATCTTGGGAGCATAGAAGAAGAAAAAGGCGTCGGCCAATCCTTCATCGATGAAACTGCCCATCGTTCTGGCCCCGCCCTCAACGAGCAGGCTGCTGATCTGACGCTTTCCCAATTCGTCCAGCAGGCAGCTCAAATCCACACCCTTCCGATCCCAGGGGAGACGAATCACCGAGGCACCGGCATCGACCAATGCCTTCTCCTTTTCCTTCGGGGCATTCTCGGAGCAGGCAAGCCAGAGGGGGGCCGTTTCGACCGTTTTCACCAGGGCGCTTTCCAAAGGAGTGACCAGGCGACTGTCTAGAACGATACGGGCGGGCTGTCGGCAGCGCTTCTTTCCGGGCAAGCGGGCCGTGAGCTGCGGATTGTCGGCCAGAGCCGTATTGGAGCCTACCAGAATCGCATCGAGCTCACAACGCAGCCGGTGAACAAAGCTTCTGGACCGTTCGTTGGTCACCCACCGGGAATCGCCGGTCCGGGTTGCTATACGGCCATCCAGGGTCGCCGCTGCCTTCAGGACTACATACGGCCTGCCGGTAGTCATGTGCTTGATGAAGGGCTGATTCAATCTGCGGCATTCATTCTCAAGGATTCCCGTAACCACCGGAATCCCCCTCACCCTGAGGAACTGACTCCCACCTCCCTGAACCAGGGGATTGGGGTCGCTCATGCCTACGAAGACACGAGCGATACCCGCTTCGATCACAGCTTTTGTGCAGGGAGGCGTCCTTCCCTGATGGTTGCATGGCTCGAGGGTCACGTAGAGATCGGCATTCCGGGCGTCTTCCCCGGCATCAGCCAAGGCATTCACTTCGGCGTGGGCAGTCCCCACCCGCCGATGATAACCCTCCCCCACAATCTTGCCCTCGCGCACCACGACGGCGCCGACCAGCGGATTGGGGCTCACCCATCCCCTTCCTCGGGCTGCCAGTCCCACTGCTCTCTTCATGAAAGCGCGATCGAGGTTGGAAACATCTGAAAGATTCTGAAAGGACACGGTCGCCCTCTGGGCACTTCAAGGCGCTGTAGAACAAATTCTGCGAGCCAAGCTCGTGCAGAAGCGTCAGACTCCAGGTACGATTCCCGGGGCATTGAAAGAAGACCGGCAACAGACCTGAAAACTCAACCATCAACGGTGGTTGGGGAAAGCACAGCAGAACTCAGCCACTTCAGTTCGCAAAACCCTCAGCTTCTCCTGGTCCCCCACGGCCTGGAGAGCGCGGTGTATAAACTGCGCCACCTCTCTCATGTGTTCCGGCTCCATTCCTCGCGTCGTGAGGGCCGGCGTCCCGATACGGATGCCGCTCGTGACCTGGGGTCTCTGAGGATCGAAGGGGATCGAGTTCTTGTTGGCCGTGATTCCGGCCTCGTCCAAAGTCTCTTCGGCTGTTTTGCCCGTCAAGCCGTTGGGGGTCAGATCCACCAGCATCAGGTGGTTGTCCGTACCTCCGGAGACGAGTCGATATCCCAATGCCAGCAGCTCCGAGGCCAGCCTCTTGCTGTTATCCAGAATCCGACGCTGATAGGCTCTGAATTCCAGCTGCAGCGCCTCTTTGAAAGCCACTGCCTTGGCCGCGATCACGTGCATGAGGGGCCCCCCCTGGATGCCCGGGAAGATCTGGCTGTCCAACATCTTCTCGTAGCGGGCATGGGAGAGGATCAAGCCGCCCCGGGGTCCGCGCAGCGTCTTGTGCGTCGTTGAGGTGACGAAATCCGCGTGGGGAACCGGGTTGGGATGCAGGCCGGCACTCACAAGCCCGGCGATATGAGCCATGTCCACCACCAGATAGGCCTCGACCTCCCGGGCGATCTCCTGGAATCTCGCGAAATCGATGATCCGGGGATAGGCGCTGGCCCCGGCAATGATCATCCTGGGCCGATGCTCCCTGGCCAACCGGGCTACCTGGTCGTAGTCGATCGTCTCGGTTTTGGGATCCACCCCGTAGGATGCAACCCTGAAGAAGCGCCCTGAAAAGCTTGCAGGGCTGCCGTGAGTGAGATGCCCTCCCTGACGCAGATCCATCCCCAGGATGACGTCTCCGTGTCGCAGGGCAGCAAAGTAGACCGCCATGTTGGCCTGGGATCCTGAATGGGGCTGCACGTT
>CAZEOY010000121.1:0-8337 GCA_964513835.1 uncultured Syntrophobacteraceae bacterium | reverse complement strand
TGTTGGACCGAACCCGACTGAGACAGGTGCTCTTCAACCTCTTGGGGAATGCTTTGAAATTCACGGATTCCGGGAACATCAGTCTCGTGATGGCGCCTGTTCCCCGTTCAGCAGGATCGGAAAGGCTCGATCTCGTCATCACCGTTGAGGACACGGGCATCGGGATCGATCCGCACGCCCATGAGTCCATTTTCGAGTCCTTTGCGCAGGTGGAGGGAAGCGGTTCACACATCCAGGCCGGAACCGGCCTGGGCCTGGCCATATCCAAACAACTCGTCGAAATGATGGGAGGAAGCATCCGGGTGGGAAGCCTGCCCGGACAGGGCAGCAAATTCGAGATCGGGCTTCGGGACATCCCGATTGTGGAGAATCAGGCCGCGGCGCAGCCGGTGGAAGATTCTTTCGAAGCCGACTTATTCAGGCCGGGCTTGAAAATGCTCGTCGCGGATGACTTGAAGGTCAACCGCGATCTCATCAGGGAGATGTTCCGAGGTCTCGATATGACCATCATTGAAGCAGAAAACGGTCTGGCAGCCGTGAAGCTTGCCCGGTCCCACCTGCCCGACCTGGTGCTCATGGATATCAAGATGCCGGTCATGAACGGCTACGAGGCCATTGAAGAACTGAGAAAGGATGGAACAACACGGTCGATTCCCGTCGTGGCGCTGACAGCGACGGGGATGTTGGAGGAGAGGGACCGAATCCTGTCTGCCGGATTTGACGGCTTCCTCATGCGGCCTTTCGAATGGTCGAAATTCCGCAGCGTCGTCTCCCGTTTTGTTGGAAAGCCTTCGGACCACATCCCCGATATCCCGGAAGCTTCATCGGATGGCGGAGAGAGGACAATGCCCGCAGGCCTCACTGCCGAACGATTTCTGGAAGTGCTGGTCGCCCTCAAACAGGATCTGATGGCGGAATGGCAGACCGCCAAACAGAAACAGCATGTGCCGGATATCGAATCCTTTGCCGCCCGCGTCAAAGACTTGGGGGCGAACAGCTGCATCGGGTGCTTGATCCGCTACGGGGAGGAGCTCCTTTTTCACGTGGATGGATTCGATATTGACAAGATTACGGCCACCCTCGAGAATTACCCGGCATTGGTCGCTGAGGTCGAAACACTGGGGAATCAACGTGGATGAGCCTTCCAAGACACCGTTCCGCATCCTGATCGTGGATGATATTTCCAAGAATATTCAGGTTGTTGGAAACATATTGAAACGTGTGGGCTATTCCCTTTCTTTCGCCACGAGTGGAGCTCAGGCTCTTGACATGGTCCTCTCCGAACCATTCGATCTCATCCTTCTGGACATCATGATGCCCGAAATGGACGGATACGAGGTGTGCGCGCGCCTCAAGGAACGGCCCGAAACGCGTGAAGTCCCGGTCATCTTTCTCACGGCCCGGACGGCTCTCGATGACATCACACGAGGATTCCGGGCCGGGGCAGTGGACTATGTGACCAAGCCCTTTAACTCGGAGGAGCTTCTCGCCCGAGTGCAGACGCACCTGGGGCTCAAATCCTCGGCGGATGCCATTCGAAGGAAGAATAAGGAACTTTCCGACAGCAATGCTGAACTGGAGAATGTCAACGCCCAGTTGAGGCAGGCGCTGCAGGAGATCAAAACCCTGAGGGGGCTGCTGCCCATTTGCGCCAATTGCAAGAAGATCCGGCTCAAGGGTGCGGATCCGAAGAAACGGGAATCGTGGATTGTCCTGGAAGAATATTTGAGCCAGCACACGGAGGCAGCATTCAGCCACGGCATCTGCCCCGAATGCCTGGAGCGTTACTATCCCAAAATTTATAGTGAATACAGCAAGAGCTGATCCCCTGCCTCCGATTCGGGCCTGTTCCGCCCTTTCCATCTCACCCATTGTTTCATGACTGTCCCGAATGGGCTTGACAACAAGCCTTCCCTGATGGAACCCTTCACTCCTGCACGCGTTCAGGGTTATATTCGAACGACGCCGGCTCGGGGGGTGTGTTCATTCCCTGTGATCTTTTGCCGGCTGGCATTCGCAGGTGATGGCAGACCACGGTGAAGGAATGGTGGCTCCCCGTGTCCCGTAAGAACGAGCACGCTCGGATCGTTGGGCCGGCGGCGATGCCCCGGATTCAGGAATGGGTTTTGCCTGCGGGACCGGGAAGATCCCGGATGAGCTAAAGAGGCGCGGGGTGAGATGACACGACGACGGCAATGTCTTGATCGAAGGATGTTCTTCGGAGGGAGGTCGAAGTCCCCAAATGGACGCCTGGATGCGGTGCCCGCAGCCGTTCGGACCCTGCTTCGCTCTCTCATCATCCTGGCTCTGCTGTCTCCCGTTTCATGCAGTGATGAGGAACAGGCCATCCGGGTGGATCTCTCCAAGCGCGAAGAGATCGGCTACAGCGAAGACCCGAACACCATTACCTACGCGTACGTCCCCCAATACTTTCACAAAGTGTCGTACGAAAGACACAACCCCCTCGTGAAGTATCTGGCCCGAGAAACAGGGCTCTCCATCAGACAGGTTTTCCCCGACAGCTTCGATGATTACATCCGGAAAACGGGTCAGGGCAAAATCGACATCTCTTTCGCCAACCCTTTCATCTATATCAAGGTGAACCGGCGGTTCGGCGTTCAGGCCTTCGCACGAATCATCGAGCTCGATGGAAAGGAGAATTTCCGGGGGCAGATCATCTGCCGCACCGACAATGACGCCATTGCAGCCATCGAAGACTGCCGAGGCAAACGATGGGTGGCGGTGGACCCTTCATCGGCCGGCGGCTATTTGTATGCTTTGGGTCTGTTTTGGGACCACGGGATCAGGAAGGAGGATTTCGCCGAGATTTCCTTTGTGCCCGGCCCGGGAGGTCAGCAGGAAAAAGTGGTCCTCGCCGTCTATCACGGGAGATACGATATCGGCTCCGTGCGTGAAGGAACATTGGAGTTGGTGTCCGATAAGATCGACCTCGATCAGATCAGGGTCCTGGGGCACACACCCTGGTATCCTGGCTGGATGTACTCGGCCCGAAAGGGTCTCTCCCAAAAGGTCGTGGACCAGATTCGAGAGGCGCTCCTCAAGCTCAATTGCCTGGACAGCCAGTACCGCTCCATTTGTGATGCAGCTCATTTTGCGGGCATCATTCCCGCCGAGGACCAGGATTATGATACCATTCGACAGCTGGCCGAGAAGGTCGGCATCGATCTGAACCAGTAGCGGCCTCTCATGCCCCTTCGGCTACCCCAAACGATGAAAAGGCTCACGGAGGGGCTGGTATTGAACTCGAGACTCGTAACCCGAAACTCGTAACGCTTCAGAGCAGGATGGGCCATGCTTGCGCGCCTGAGTTTTCGAACGAAAATCTCTCTTGCCATGATGGCCGTGCTGCTTGTCTTTGGGGTTTCGGTGGCCGTGGTGATCAGCCGCACCGCCACGCAGGCCCTCCTGGAGGAGAGCAAACGACGGGGCATTTCGGGGACCCTCCACGTGACGGCCAGAATCGAAGACCCCCTCCTCGCCATGGATTTCCTTCGCATGAAGGACGTTGCCGACGAGGTCACGCGCACGAGTGAAGACATCGCCTATCTGTTCATCTTGAACGAAGCTGGAATTCCTCTGGTTCACACCTTTCAGGGGGGATTCCCGACGGATCTGCTGCGGGTTAACACGGTGTCCAGCGACGAGTCCTACCGAATCCAGCTGCTCACCACCGGCAAGAAACTGATCCACGATTTTGCCGTACCGGTCATGATCGGAAACAACCGCCTCGGCACGGTCCGGCTTGGCGTGTCCCACGAGCGCATCGGTGCTGCCGTCGATCAGCTTCTGTCGACAATTCTGATCATCATCGGGCTCGCCATCGTCCTGGCGGCATCCCTCGGAACCCTTGTCTCGCGGACCACCACTCGACGCATCGAAGTTCTCAGACAGTCTGCTGAAGAGATCGTCAAGGGGAATCTGGACGTCCACACCTCTCCGGTGCCGGTGCGTCAGTGCTGGCAGTTCGCGCAGTGCGAGCGCACGGAATGCCCCGCCTACCATCGGACGGACCAGCGATGCTGGCATCTTGCCGGCACCCTTTGTCCCACCTGTGCCGAGGGTGAGTACGACAAGAAGATCGACAACTGCCGCAGATGCCTGGTTTACCGGTCGAATGCCGGCGATGAAATCCAGCATCTTGCGGATTATTTCGACCTCATGGCAGCCACCCTCAAGGGCCGCCTGGAGGACCTGGTGAAGACTCAGAACGACCTCCAGAAGCAGCAGCACCTCTTCCAGACCATCATCAATGTCACTCCGGATCTCTTGTCCCTCCACGATCCGGAGTTGCGCTGCCTGGCTGTCAACAAGGCTTTCTCAAGCTTCTTCGGTCTGGGTGAGGAGGAGACTCTGGGTACCAGCTGTGTACTCAGGCTCAATGCGAGAGACGCCGATGCCGATCGGGTGGAAAGCCTCCAGGTGATGAGCTCAGGGGTGCCTGTGCAGACAGAACGGAGGATGCACGGAGTTGCAGGCGACGCCTGGTTTCATGTGGTGAAGACCCCCGTTCTGGACCCGGAGGGACGGGTCATCGGTCTGCTCTGCAACGCCAGGGACATCACGACGTTCAGGGAGCTCCAGGAACGCATCAGCCAGTCACAGAAGCTGGAATCCCTGGGGCAGCTGGCGGCCGGTGTGGCTCATGAGATCAACACCCCTTTGGGCATCATTCTGGGATATACCCAGCTCCTCCTGGATGATTTTGCACCGGATTCCGAGACTTACGAGACTCTGAAGACCGTCGAGAAGCACACGCGCATCTGCAAGAAGATTGTGGCCGATCTGCTCCGGTTCTCGCGCAATACGCAGACTGACAAGAAACCCCTGAACCTGAACGACATCATCGAACAGGTGGTTTCGGTCGTGGAGCATACCTTCGGGCTCGAGCACATTGCCGTTCAACAGTCACTGGATCCCGAACTGCCGGAAATTTTCGGCGATTCAGAAAAGCTCCAGCAGGTCTTCATGAATTTGCTCAACAACGCCTTTGACGCCATCGACTCGGATGGCACCGTGATGCTGACCACTCAGTACGATGCGGCGCGAAGCGAGGTCATCGTGAAAGTCGCTGACACGGGTTGCGGAATCGCTCCTGAAATTCGAAGCAGGATTTTCGATCCGTTCTTCACGACGAAATCAGTGGGGCATGGGACCGGGCTCGGACTGGCTGTGACCTTTGGCATCGTCCGGGATCACGGAGGACAGATCGACGTCGAGAGCGGACCGGAGGCGGATATCGTATCGAAGCTGGGCCAGGATGCAGGATCTTTTGCCTGCAAGGGCACCGTTTTCACCCTCAGGTTTCCGGCCTTCAATCCTTCGACACCGCTTTCCGTGGAATTCCAAGACCTTCTGGTCAGTCCCGTTGACACGGGATCCGGCAGCAGCGGGGGGTAGCCGGTTTGGCAGAAACGGGTCCGGGATCCGGGTGATGACGTTTGGAGTTAAGAAACGGCCGTCGCAGGATGCCCGCACTCGGGAAATGGCTCGCGGGCCCAGCAAGGCTCAAGCGAGTACACCATGCGGGATAGAGCCATTGAATTGAGAGAGCATGTACCTAGAGTACTTTCACCTCAAAGAGACACCGTTTTCCATTTCACCCGACCCCAGGTACCTTTATCTCAGCGACCAGCATCGCGAGGCGCTGGCCCACCTGGTATTCGGCGTCGACCGCGATGGGGGATTCATCCTGCTGACCGGAGAGGTGGGAACGGGCAAGACCACCATCTGCCGGTGCCTTCTGGAGCAGCTGCCGGAGAACTGTGATGTGGCGCTGGTTCTCAACCCCAGGGTCACCGTTCGCGAGCTGCTCTCCACCATCTGCGATGAGTTCCGAATTTCTTATCCCAAGGGAAATCAGTCCATCAAGACCTTCATCGACCTCATCAACGAGTATCTCCTGGACGCTCATGCCAGAGGTCGCAAAGCCGTCCTCATCATCGACGAAGCTCAGAACCTGACTCCGGCCGTCTTGGAACAAATCCGCCTCCTCACGAATCTGGAGACCACCAAACGCAAGCTGCTTCAGGTGATTCTCCTGGGACAGCCCGAGCTCAAGGAGCTGCTGGGACAACCCGAGCTGCGGCAGCTGTCTCAGCGGATCATTGCGCGCTATCATCTCGGCCCCCTCACCCGGGCCGATGTCGACGCTTACATCAACCATCGGCTGGCTGTAGCAGGGGCGCGTGACACGCTGTTCCCACCCTCCGCCATCAATCAAATCTTTCTTCTGAGCCGCGGCATCCCGAGGCTCATCAATATCATAGCCGATCGGGCCCTGCTCGGGGCCTATGCACTGGGTGAAAGCCGCGTCACGTCGACCATTGTCAAGCGGGCAGCCCTGGAAGCCCTGGGCGAACCGGCCTGGAGCTCTCCCTGGCTCAGAGCATTGGCGTGGGGGTCGGCTGCCCTCGTCCTGCTGCTGGCCTCCCTGGTGGGCTGGAACATTCATCAGGGGGAGGAAGGGCTGCTTTTGTGGGAATTCCTGAACACCAAACCCGCCAGGATTGAGGCCTCCGTACCCTTGCGCAGACCCATCCCGCCGGCAAGCCATTCGGTTTCTCCCCCTGGAGCCGAATGGAAGACATCCTCGGAATCGGCCTTCGATGCGGGGGACTATGTTCCGCACAGGTCATGGGATTCGAAGCCCGAGGCGGTCGAAAGCTGGATTCCTGAGCCCCTTGCCGCTTCGGGAGAGGCCGAGGCCTTCCGTGCCGTGTTCGAACGATGGCACGTGGAGAATTTGCCGGCCGAATGGAAAGATGCTCCCTGCAAGGAGGCCCAGGACTTCGGATTCCGCTGCCTTTCCGCACAGGGAACACTTGAGGAGCTCGCTCGTTTGAATCACCCCGCGGTGCTCAGACTTTTCGACTCCGGAGGAGTTCAGCCCTTTTTGGCAGCCCTGGTGGAGATAGAGGGATCCCGGGTCACACTGATCACCGCCGGCAAGTCCCATAAAATCGACCAGAGTGAGCTCCAGAAGCACTGGCGAGGGGAATATACTTTGCTGTGGCGTCCTCCTCCGCAGTATCGCGGTGAGATCCAGAAGGGGGAAAAGGGTCAGGGGATCACTTGGATACGACTCCAGCTCTCGATTCTCAGGGGGAAAAATGAAGACCCTGTCGAGGAAGCCGTTTACGATGAATCGATGGTGGAGGAACTGAAGCGGTTTCAAAAAGAGCAGGGCCTGGAACCCGATGGGGTCGCCAGCCCGCTGACGTTGATCCGCCTGAACGCCCTCACGGGTCTGGATGTTCCATTGTTAACTCCCATTCAACAGGGTGGCTGAGATGTCCTACATACTGGATGCACTCAAGAAATCTGAGGCCGAACGCCAGCAGGGCAAGGCACCCGGCATCGGCACCGTTCAGTCCTGCAAGCCGAATCGAGGGAAGCGGCGTCGCACGTGGCCCTATTTGCTGGTCTTCGCGCTGGTGATCAACGCCGGAGTTGTTCTCATGGCCCTCCGTCCCTGGGAATCACGGGTGGAGACACCGCCGAAGACGGTCCGGGAAACCGGCATGCCCGAAGGGAAAAATGCAAGGCAATGGCCTCCGGCACAATCGCCGGAAGCCGGCCCTCCCCGGGAGAAGCTTGCCGCCGAATCACCGGAGGCCGCACCCTCTGCTGGATCTGCGCGGGCGCCCAGCTCCATGATATCTGCAGACTCTGTGGGCAAAGGTGAACCCTCAGTATCCGTTCCGCCCGCAGGACAGGAGGCCGTTTCCTCATCCACTGAACCTTCGGGTACAACGGGGCTTGCGGCGCCTGCAGCACCGCCTCCCAATGCCGCTTCAAAGACGGCTGCCGCCGGGGTCCCCTCCCCTCCTGCAGCCGCTGAACATCGCGAAAGCAAAACAATTTCAGCAGCGGCCGCACAGGCTGAAAACCGCTTCGGTTCAAAGCAGCGCGATCGGCCCACCGGGGTCCCGGGCGCTCCCGTTAAGAAACCGGCCGCAACGCAGCAGAGCTTTGCCACCGCACCGCCGCCGGTTCCGAATGCGGCGGAAGCCACCAAAAGCCCTCCGGTCGTCACACGGGCCCCAGCCGTCGAAAAAGCACGGCGCCCGGCCCCTCCACCCGCTTCAGTTGAGGAGCAGCCACCCATCGACCCCATGACGCCCCGGCGGAGCGAACCTGTGCAGAATAAGGCCTTGTCCAGACCTCAGGAAACGAAAGAGCTATACGACATGCCCCCCGGCATCCGCCACGAAGTTCCGAGGCTCACCTTCTCCTTCCTCGTGTACTCGGATCGACCTGAAGAGCGCATGGTGACCATCAACGGCAAGAGAATGCGGGAAGGCGAGGAAGTGACCA
>CAZEOY010000120.1:7572-8362 GCA_964513835.1 uncultured Syntrophobacteraceae bacterium | reverse complement strand
TCTGGAACTTGAGGAACACGTGCACGATGTCCCGGGGCATGGGAATGACCTCCAGGGCCATCCATCAGGAGTTCATGGCCAGCAGCACCCACCGGCAGAATATTCAGAATCGGAAGTTTTCAAAGATGGGCGTCGGTTGCCACGAGACCATTTGCGTCGAGCTGTTCGTGGGCTTCTGACCCGGTGATTTCTGAGGAATCCCCATTGTTTCAAATGAGTTGCATGGCTGACATAACCCTTGACAAAGCCATGAGGTCTTGTTACTGAAGCCCAGCTTCTAGGAAGTCCGTTTCGCTCGGATCTACAGGAGACTGAGACGAAAGAAGGTGGGGTGAAGCAAGTTGATGATCATGGTCGGAAATGCCCGGGTGTCTTTTGAAGCCTTTTGGACGTGAGGTCTGGAAGGCTTTTAACGTTTCTGCACGTTGATCTCTTCAACGGATGTAGATTCCCGCGCACGTCCCACATCATGAGCTTCGTATCCGGCAGACCGGGTTTTCGGTTCAAACACCCCAAAAGCAAAGGGATCTGTTTTAGCTGTGGATCGCCAGCCATTTGACATTCGATCCCAGCCCTTGTTCAAAAGGAGTGAATATGCGCATCATCGAGAGTGTTACCGAGATGCAGCAGCAGGCCGAAGCCTGGAGGCGCGAAGGCAAGCGCATTGCCCTGGTGCCGACGATGGGCTACCTCCATGAGGGGCACCTGACGCTGATGCGGGAAGCCCGCAATCATGGCGATGAGATTGTCGTCAGCATTTTCGTCAATCCCACGCAGTTCGGGCCGGGGG
>CAZEOY010000120.1:2095-7562 GCA_964513835.1 uncultured Syntrophobacteraceae bacterium | reverse complement strand
ACTTCGAGCGTTATCCGCGGGATATGGAGCGGGACGTGCTTCTGGCCAGGGAGGTGGGAGTGACGGCGATTTTCGCACCCCCGGTGAAGGAGATCTACCCGGACCGTTATCAGACGTTTGTGGAAGTGACGGAAGTGACGCGACCGCTTTGTGGCCGGAGTCGTCCGGTGCACTTCCGCGGAGTCACCACGGTTGTCGCCAAGCTGTTCAACATTGTCAAACCTCATGCTGCGGTTTTCGGAGAGAAGGATTTCCAGCAGCTCACGGTGATCCGCCGGATGGTCGGCGATCTCAATATGGATGTCCGGATCATCGGCCATCCTATCGTCCGCGAGAGCGACGGACTGGCCATGAGCAGCCGCAATGTCTACCTCACGCCAAGTCAGCGTGAGGCCGCCCTCAACCTGAATCGGGCGCTCTCCGAGGCAGAGCGGCTGGCTAACGGAGGAGAGACACGGGGACCAATCATCCTGGGAAAAGTCAGAGAGCGAGTCGACTCGAACGGTGAGCTGCGCATGGATTATGCCCAGCTCTGTGATCCCGAAACCCTGGAGGATGTGAGCGAGATACGGGGACCAACGCTCCTCGCCCTTGCGGCGTTCGTCGGCAGCACCCGCCTCATCGACAACAGGGTTCTCAATGCTCGAGGAGAATGAGGGGATCGTCAGCAGCACCGGATCGCATCTTATGACGAATGACAGGAGGTTCCCATGCACCGCATCATGCTCAAGTCCAAGATCCACCGCGCCACTGTGACCGACGCCAACCTCCACTACGAGGGGAGTCTGACCATAGACGAGCTGCTTATGGAGGCAGCGGATATTCTGCCATTTGAACAGATCAAGGTTTACAACGTCCACAACGGGGCTCGTTTCGATACCTATGCGATCCCCGGCCCCCGCGGGAGGGGGGACATCTGCCTGAACGGAGCGGCGGCGCGCCTGGGCTCCAGGGGTGACCTGATCATCATCGCAACCTATGCCGAGTATAATGCTTCCGAGCTAGACGGTTACCACCCCCGCGTGGTGCTCGTGGACGCCGACAACAGATCCACGGAACGGGACGGCTCGAAATGCACCGAAACAGACGAGGTTCCGGTTCCCCGAAAGGCGGCCGGTTTCTGACGTAACGTTTCACTTTCTTGCAGCCGATGAGAGATTTTGCCTGATGCCCGGCTCAGGCGATTCTTTAGAGCTTTTTGATAAAAACGAAAATCAAAGGAGGTTTTTCCTGAAATGTCGATGAACAGTTACCTCTTCAGCTCGGAATCCGTGACGGAGGGTCATCCGGACAAGGTGGCCGACCAGATCTCCGATGCCGTTCTGGACGCCATTCTCACCGAGGACAAGGCCGCCCGTGTAGCCTGTGAAACCATGGTGACCACGGGATTGGCTTTTGTGGCGGGGGAGATCACCACCTCTTCGTGGATCGACATCCCGGAGATCGTGAGGCAGACGATCAAGGACATCGGCTACAATGATTCGGCCATGGGATTCGATTGGGAGACCTGCGCAGTGATCACCAGCATCGACAAGCAGTCCCCGGATATCGCCCAGGGGGTGAATCCTGGCGAGGGCTTGTTCGAGGAGCAGGGTGCCGGCGACCAGGGGCTCATGTTCGGCTACGCCTGCAACGATACTCCGGTGTTCCTGCCCATGCCCATCTATTATGCACACCGCATTGCGCGGAAGCTTGCCGAAGTTCGCAAGAACGGGATTCTGGATTTTCTGCGGCCGGACGGCAAGAGCCAGGTGACGGTCGAGTATGCCAATGGAGGTCCCAAGAGAATCGATACGGTCGTCGTGGCGGCTCAACACACTCCCAACGTGACGTACAAAACCATCTGCGAAGGCGTCATCGAGGAAGTCATCCGTAAGACCATTCCCTGCGAGCTCATGGATGAAAAGACAAAGTTCTTCATCAATTCCACGGGCCGGTTTGTGGTGGGCGGCCCCATGGGGGACTGCGGGATGACGGGGAGAAAGATCATTGCCGACACCTACGGCGGCCAGGGAAGCCATGGCGGAGGCGCCTTCTCCGGCAAGGACCCCTCCAAGGTGGACCGGACGGCTTCCTACATGGCCCGGTACGTGGCCAAGAATATCGTGGCCGCACATATTGCCGACCGTGTCGAAGTACAGGTGGCCTACAGCATCGGAGTGGCCGAGCCCGTCTCCCTGATGGTGGATACCTTTGGCACAGGAAAGATTTCGGACGACCGCATTGCGCAGATTGTGCGAGAGTCATTCAGTTTCAAGCCCGCCAACATGATCCGGCATCTGAGGCTCCTCAGACCCATCTTCAAAAAGACGGCCTGCGGCGGTCATTTTGGCCGAAACGATCCCGACTTCACCTGGGAAAAGACAGACATGATCGATGAACTCCGGGAGAAAGCGGGATTATAAGAGAGAACGGCGGCTCCACCAGCCATCGAGACGTGGCCGCGAGGAGCCCGGATGATGTGCACACGATGAAGGCGCGTGCATCGAGTCCGGGCTCTTTTTCTTTTTGACTCGGGTATGTGCGTGCAGATCCGGAACTCCACAAGACGAACCCCAAACTTGAGACTTGAAACCTGAAACGTGGAATTCTGTACTATTTCAATATGCGAGGAGACAAAATGGATTACGATGTCAAGGATCTCGGCCTGGCCGAAAAAGGAAGACTCAGAATCGAGTGGGCTTCACAGTCCATGCCCGTTCTTCGATCCATTGAGGAACGTTTCAGCCGGGAAAGACCCCTGTCGGGCGTCCGGCTCTCAGCATGTCTGCATGTGACCACGGAAACGGCGGCGTTGGTGAAGACGCTCAAGGCCGGCGGAGCCGAGGTCCGGCTGTGTGCTTCCAATCCCCTGAGCACCCAGGATGACGTGGCCGCTTCGCTGGTTCAACACGACCAGGTGCCGGTGTTTGCCATAAAGGGTGAAGACAAGGAGACTTACTACAGGCATATCTATGCCTGTATTGAGAAGAACCCCCAGGTCACCATGGACGACGGTGCCGATCTGGTCAGTGTTCTCCACTCTGAGAGGAAGGATCTTCTGGCCGGTGTTATCGGCGGAACCGAGGAAACCACGACCGGTGTCATCCGCCTCAAGAGTATGGCTGAAAAGGGAGTGCTGCAGTACCCCATCATCGCCGTAAACGATGCGGACACCAAGCACCTTTTCGATAACCGGTATGGAACGGGACAGAGCACGATTGACGGGATTATTCGTGCGACCAATCGGCTCCTGGCGGGCTCGAATTTCGTGGTGAGCGGCTACGGCTGGTGCGGACGCGGCGTGGCCATGCGGGCTGCCGGCATGGGGGCCAAGGTGATCATCACGGAAGTGGATCCCCTGAGGGCGTTGGAGGCCGTGATGGACGGCTACCATGTACTGCCGATGGCCAAGGCGGCGCCTATCGGCGACTTCTTCTGCACCCTCACAGGCGACATCCACGTGCTGCGAAGGGAACACTTCACTGCCATGAAGGACGGAGCCATCGTCTCCAATTCCGGCCACTTCAACGTGGAGGTGGATCTGGACTCCCTAGCGGGGATCACTCGATCGCGGCGAGAGATTCGGGAATTCGTCGAGGAATTCACCCTCGACGACGGGCGACGCATTTACGTTCTGGGGGAAGGCCGTCTGATCAACCTGGCTGCTGCTGAAGGGCACCCCTCGAGCGTTATGGACATGAGCTTCGCCAATCAGGCACTGTGCTCCGAGTTCATGGTCAAGAATGCCTCCTCGTTGAAGCGTGAGGTCTACAGGGTGCCGTTGGAAATCGACAAAGCCATTGCCAAGTTGAAACTGGCCAGCATGCACATTGACATCGACGGGCTCACGGCCGAACAGGAAAAGTATCTCAACTCCTGGGAAATGGGTACATAAACTCGAGACTATCTGGATCTGATGATGATGGCTGGACTTCGGCGATTTGCCTGGGTATCGTTCATGCTCTTGTGGAGCTGCGTGCCACAACCCGCCAAGGAGCCGCCCAGAGAGAGAGAGGCTCATTTCGAGCGCCTCCAACTGAGCGAATGGCCGGCTCTGCAGGACGACATGAACCTCGAACTGCTCCAGACGGCCATTGAAAAGAGCCTGTTGTACTTCCAGAGGGTACCGGCCGATCGGTCTTTCCCTCTGGGAGATATCCAGATACCGGCGAGCCAGCTCAAAGAGACCCTGGTCCTGTTTCTCGAGCACATGGCCAGCAGAGCTCTGGACCCGGCGACACTAGCCAGTTCTTTCGATCTCTATGGACTGCGACGGCTCCCCGGAGACGGCGGAGCGCTGGTCACAGGTTATTACGAACCCGTTCTGGAGGGGAGCCTGGTACCGGATGACGTCTTTCGTTATCCTTTATACGCCGTGCCGTCGGATCTGCTGACGATCAATCTCCATAACTTCGATCCGGATAGGTTTCAGGAGGGCGAGCGCTGGGTGGGGCGCCTCCAGGAGAGTCGCGTGATTCCTTATTTCACGCGATCAGAAATCGATACTTTCAGGAAAATCGAAGACTGCGGCTGCCAGATTGCGTGGCTGAAGGACCCCGTGGATGCCTTCTTTCTTCACATTCAGGGTTCGGGCGTCATCCAGCTGCCGGATGGCATCCGTCATCGCCTGGGATATGCCGGAGCCAACGGAAGGCCCTATCGAAGCGTCGGGAAGGTTCTCATCGACCGGGGCTTTCTACCGTCTGAAGGAATGTCCATGCAGGTCATTCGGGACTTTCTGAGGTCCCATCCGGAGCTTCAGGACGAGATCCTTGGATATAATGAAAGTTATGTGTTTTTCAGATGGGTTGAAAAGGGGCCTGTCGGCAGCCTCAATGTGGTGCTGACCGAGGGGCGTTCAGTGGCCATGGATTCCAAGCTCCAACCGCGAGGGGCCCTGGCTTTCCTCGAGACGAGCAAACCGAGGCTTTCGTCCACCGGCCAGTGGGCCGGCTCGGAGCCCTTGAGCAGGTGGGTCCTGAATCAGGACGCCGGTGGGGCCATCAAGGGATTCGGGAGAGTGGACCTTTTCTGTGGAACGGGGGAGCCGGCAGAGAGAATGGCGGGACGTATGAAATATCCCGGCCGCATCTACTTTCTGTTGAAGAAGCAGGCGACTCGCGCCGACTGAATCTCAGTACGCCAAAAATATTTTCCATCCGATACAAAGCATGTTAGTAAGATAAAACAAAAACTGAGGGCGTCGATTACCGTTGAAGGGCCTGGGCGGAATGCACCCTCGGCACATGGCGGATGCGGTGGTCAACTCTGCATGTCGTTTCGGGGAAAACGTTCCAGCAGGATCTGAAAAACGATCCGCATTTCGTCGAAGCACCGGAAGACAACGCTCAGCATTTGTAAGGTCTCCTCATTTTGCAGTGCAGCATCATCGGTCATGTGTCGGGCGAGCAACATCTGGGCCGAGCGGAATCGGTCTGTTGCGGATTCGGCCAGAGCCTTGAGCTGCTGAGGCAGCCTTTCCATC
>CAZEOY010000120.1:0-2085 GCA_964513835.1 uncultured Syntrophobacteraceae bacterium | reverse complement strand
TCGATGTATTTCTTCTGATAGTCGCGTGCCAGGTCGGCGAGTAGATCGATGGGTTGGGTCCGGTGATCTTCCATGTTTTACCTCCCTTTCCGGTGAAGTCATGCGAATTGAAAGCCGGTTCCAATGTGAGGAAATGTGGGTTAGGATATAAATGTGCATAAATCCCAAGTCAAATTCATTGTGGTCAGCATAAGAACCTGAATTCTTGGCGCTATTCTTCCGATAGTGACTCCAAGGGTGGCTCGATTCCCTTGCGCCCTCGATCCAGCGCCATGACAATTGGGTTCGGTTTTTATTGACAGGACTCCTAGCCGGGTTCTTATCCTTATTATTATGAAGGTTCTTGCCATGGTGAGTAAGACACTGAACGTCGTTCTGGGCGAATGGCTGAAGGTCCCGACCGAGGGATTGATGCCGTTGCTGGAGCGCAAGCTTCATGAGCGGTTGGTTTTCACCAATCCAGATTATGAAATGCGCCACAACCGGGGGGAGTGGATTGGAAGTATTCCGGCGCAGATCAGCTGCCTCCGTCAGAAGGGACGTTACTATCTTCTGCCGAGGGGGTTTCTCGACCAGTTCACGGATCTCTGCAAGAAATTTCAACAGCCCTACCGCATCTCCGACCGAAGGAGATCCTTCGAGCCCATTCCCTTAGAATTCCACGGTCAACTCAAATCCTACCAGCAGGATGCCGCGGAAAGCGTTCTGAATCATGATTTTGCCACACTGGTGGGGGGGCATAAGAGTGGAAAGACGGTCATCGCTCTCTACACCATCGCTCAGAGAAGACAACCGACGCTCGTCCTGATCCCCAAACAGGAGCTTCTGGAGAACTGGCTCACCAAGGTTGAAAATTTCCTTCAGATTCCCAGGTCGACAGTAGGAGTCATTGCCAATGGCTCCCAGAGCATCGGAAAACAAATCACGATCGCTCACACTGGTGAGATCACGCGTTCATGGCGTAGAGTATACGAGAAGATCGGTTACCTTATCATGGACGACTGCCAGAGGTGCCCATCTAAGGTCCTGACCCACCTGGTTACGAACTTTGATACGCGCTATATGCTCGGCCTTTCCCATGCCGGCCAGCGAAAAGACCGCCTCTCAAAGCTGGTTTACTATTATGTGGGTGATGTCGTTTACACCATCAACGACAAGGACGCCCGTGAAGGTCGCGGCATCATCCCTGCTCACGTGGTGGCTCGCGCCACGGATTTTGACTTTCCCTACCGTTCTCGAAGCGACTATCCGCGCATGCTCCGTACGCTCGTGAAGGATCCAGAGAGGACGCGCATGATCGTGGATGACATTGAGGCGGAAATCCGCAAGGCCGCGGAATCCCTGCTGGTCCTCACGGGGGGGGACGATCAGGACAAAGTGTTGAGCTCGGCCCTCGCCAAACGTGGCATCAAGGCAACGCCCTTCCCTGAGCCGGGCACTTCTCGTACAGAGGAAGAAGGTGAGGATCTGGAGGCTGCCAAGGCTTGCTCCGGGCTGGATTTTGCCGATGAGCCGGCAGCCGTCCTGGTGAATGAACGTACCCTGACGGCATGTCTCAGGCATTTTCATTCAAGGGTCCTTTTTCTGGCGGTACCGACCTACTTCCATAAGACCCTGGCACAGGCTCTTCGAAGCCTATCCCAGAACGGCAATTCCATGGAAGGCCGTCGTATCGTCATATACGACTACGTCGACCAAAAGGTCGGACTTCTGGAAAACTACTTCCGCATGAGAAGTTACAACTACGGCGTACATCCCGATGTACTGCTCTCGTCCACGATGAACTGAACCACTGAATCGTGATCATTTCCTGCCGGCGCTGCCCGGCGTCGGTTTTTCAAATGACGGCTCTCCCTCAGGAGGGCCGTTTCTTTAAACACCAATCATCACATGACTCCGGAGCACCATCCTCTCATGAAAACAGCCTATCGAAATCTTCAAGACTTCATGCTCGCCCTGGACAGCGCCGGCGAGCTCCAGAGGATCAAAGCACCTGTCTCCAGGGATCTGGAGATCACACATATCACGGATCTGGCCTGCAAGAGCACGGGCGGGGGCAAGGCACTCCTCTTCGAAAAGGTTGCA
>CAZEOY010000119.1:0-8375 GCA_964513835.1 uncultured Syntrophobacteraceae bacterium | reverse complement strand
TAAATGGTGAGCGGCCTGCCTCCTTCCACCCAGGCTTCCTCGAAGGAGCGGGGATCCAGCACAGAGTTTCCGGGAAAGACCGCATGGGTTCCATCCGGAAAGACGAGCTCGGCCCTGAGAACCTGGAAAGTCCGGTTCCCGAGGGCTGGAAGGTGCACCTCCAAGTCGGCCAGCCCCCAGAAGTGTGGAGTGAGCAAAGTGATGAACGGCTCGAGCATGGAATGGAAGCACTGATCCTGCCACTGAAAGTGGTGGGGCTGCAGGAAGAGGCCCTGGTGCCAGAAGAGCGGTTTCTGGACGGTCACGGTTTTCCTCTCATGTCCTGAATGGCGCGGGAGCCCAGGTAGAGATCAAGGTTCATGGGCCCCAGCGAGACGGGGGCCATGCGGATGACATTGTCCTTTTTGAGATTGAAGTATCCCGCTACGATTCCGATGTGGCGCGCCCCTTCGGCCCGATTCACTCTCTCCGTGGACATTTCTCCGGGCTGAATGATGAATCGGTTGGCGAGTCCCACGCCCGGATCGAACCGGTCGCATCTCATGAGCTTGGACAGCCCCGCTTCATCTTCAGAGAGCTGGTAGAACGCATTGGGGTCAATGAGCTGATAAACGCAGACATGGAGGGCATGAGCGCTGCCGTCGTAAAGGTTCAAGGCAGGATCCGCCTTGAAGTTGAGCGTGATGAACCTTTCGGTGGGAACGGGCCGGACGTCGACGGGTTGGGCGGTCTGCTTGGAGGCCGGAGGGCATCCAAGACACAAAACCAGCGGCAGTAAGATCCCCATCAATCGTATCACGCTTCTCACGGCGCACCTCCTCGTTCTGCGTAGAGTTTCTGACAGATTTTCTCAAACTCCCTGGCAAAATCCTTGGAAAACCGGTCCGATTCAAACCATCTCCTGAACTGATTGAATTTCTCCTGATAGAGCTCGAAAGCTTCCCCTTTGCGCATGAATCCGAATTTCAGTCCTTGATTGGATGACTCGGAGAGGTGCTCAGGATCCAGTTCCAGGAGGATCTTCTCAACCTCCCTGCGAGCTGCCAGCGTGTAGGCGCGACTGGCAATGAGAAAGGCCTCCCGGATGTGATCCAGGTAAGCCTGGATCGATTCCGATCTTCCTTCTCCCTCAATGTCAGATCGGATCACCTGCCGGATAGTTTCCAGCTCCACATTGCGTCCCAGAAGAGTGGATTGAATTGCGACGACCAGCTGGTTCAAATGATCGAAAACGGAATTCAGTGCGTCTGCAAGTGCTTCCATGGATTGGGATTTCGATCGGACTGTCGGGAGTGCTTTCTCGCCAAGTACCCGCCAAACCAGTTCTGTGAGCCGCTCATCCTGCCGCTCATCTGCGACGGGCTCCACAGTCTCGGACCTGGGAGAAAAACGATCAAGAAGGACCCTGACGGTGTGCAGTCGGTGATCCGCATTCAGATCCTTGAGAGACGATTGAAGATACTCCTCAATGACTGAAGAGGCCGCGGAGGGATTCGCGCGATACAGGACCCTCAACGTTCGAGTCAGATCTTCCAGGGGGGGAGCTGAATTCATCCGGGCCTCGTTAATCCTTGTCTTTCTTGGGACTGAGGATGACGGTTTCCATCAGGAGCTCGTCCGCTTCCTTCGATGGCTGCTTTTCTTCGCCTTCTGACGGCTCAAGATCGCCGGGTGTTCCGGTGGAATCCTGCAACGCAGAGGTCAAGTCCTGTCGGGGAGGCGAAACCATTTGACCTTTGCTTCGGCTCTCCGGGGGCAGAATGACGGTCTCGGGGAGGACTTCTTCTTCGTCCGCTTCCTTGTCTTTCGCGGTCAGCACGAGTGTTTCGTCGGGACTTTGGTCCGACGCTGCAGCTGAAACCCGTGCAGCCGGTGCTTCAACCTCCTCCTTCATCAAACCGGCTGCCGTCGTCGCAGTTTTTGCCTCAGTGCCGGCTGATGACAGGATCACCGTCTCAGGTCCCCAGTCTTCAGAGACCCCTTCGGCAAATTCCAGAGGGAGCGTCTCCAGTTCCGACAGGGAGGGTTTTGCTTCATCCTGCTGTGGAGAAGCTGGGGGCGGCGGACTTTCGACTGGCTGCTCCGAAGCCCCCCATTTTTTGAGGAGGTTGGCCAGGATGCCTGCCAGAATGGCGTCCTCGGAATCCGCTGCCGGTTCCGGCTCCAGTCGCGAAGCGGAGGAAAACAGCTCTTCTTTGACCTCCTCTCGCAGTTCAGCCACCTGTGACTGGAAACGCTCGGCCGACCACTCAGCGCTCATCCGATAACTGGTTCGCATGAGCGACCAGCCCAGGTCCAGCGACTTCCACCAGAACCTCTGCCATAGTTCGGGCAGCTCCAGGTCCTCGGGGTGCCAGAGAGTGTTTCCCGGGCCAAAGACGGGACTTGCCCGGTAAGACGCCCCCAACTCTTCCGCGTCTTCACCGCGAGCCTGCATCTGATCGTTGTGAAAGGCATCGATGGCCTTCTGAATGGCGGAAGAATCCTGGTTTCTGTTGATCAGCAGCGCGGTCATCCACAACAGGCCCATAAGGTGGAGTGCGTAGGTCGGGGGGAGTTTCAATTGCACCGGGACGCCGGGGGCGCCTCGGAAGATGTCCAAAAAACAGACCTGAAAATTCCAGAAATGAGGCAGTGATCTGCTTTGGGGTGGCAACTTGACCCAGATGCGATCCAATGAGCCCACAAGGTCCACCAGACCGGGGCCTCCTCTCTCGAAGATCGCAATACGGGCTATTTCGCTCAAAAAAGACAATTTGAGATAGAGGACTTCCAAAAAGAACTTGGGGGATTCCCGGAAAAAAAACGGCGACTGATGAGGCTGAGTCCAGCCCTGAAGCTCGACTTGCAGATGGTGTACCTTCCCCAATTCTCCAAGCTTCCTCAGGCGGTCTTCGAGCTCCTCCCGTGAACCTCCCGAAGCGAGACACAGAAAGTCGGGCGCGTGAAAGGTCATGGTTTCGAAGGCGAGCAAATGGAAGGGGTAGAAGGCGAAGGGCATGACGGCTGACTGAAACTTCTCCGCAGATTCGCAAGAGGTTCCGGATTGAGCGCAATCCAGGCAGGGAAGCCCGCTTTGGGTGTCTCCCCGATCCGCCATCCTGCTCCATTCCTGTATGAGTGCAAGGCGGTCTTTGACAGAGGGCGGATCAAATGCATCGGCATCATAGGCGTAGAAAACGGGCTCGTCGCCCGCGTTCCTGCAATGATGGCAATGGAGATACCGGCTCAGTGACGTCGAATAGGGCTGCAATCGATGAGAGGCCAGCCATGCGTCGTCCTGGCAGAGCATCAGTTCCTGCCCGCATCTCGGACAGGGTGGGTGGAAGTAAACCTCCTTGGTCCTGCAGAAGAAGAGGGATCGAAAAGGGAGGGGTTTCCCCATGGGGTCCGTTTGTCCAGACAGGAGGATGGGCCTCAGATCAGTTGCAGCGTCTCGAAGCTGCTCAGCAGCGTTCTGCCAGAAAGCCTCGATATCAGGGTTGGCGAGGCGACCGAGGGGAGTTGCCGCCTGTCTGTATCGGTCTTTCTGCACGAGCAGGAAAACAGAGCAGATGAGGCTGCCGGCTTCGGTTTCAAAACGCGCCCGCAGAAGCCGTGTGAGAGGGTCGGAATCCGAAACGAGGAAAAACGGCAGCCGCTGCTGAACATCGGAGGTCTGTCTTTCCCCTCCCGGAGCCATGTTGAGACGAATGGGATTGCAGGAAGGGTTCACGGTGGTCAACAATGAAGGAAGTGTCTGGTGTTCTTGCACTTTTTGATCCTGAGGGTAGGGGTTTAAAGCTTGTCTGCAAGTCACCGGATATGATAAAGAGGCGCCCTAAAACAGTGAGAGTGTATAGATATTATGTGGAAAGCCCCCTGCAAAGTCAAGGATCATGCTGGAATGCGGACGGCCGGGTCCAATCTTTCTGGATGATGCCCGGCCTTGTTTTGAGACGTCTCTTATCGATTCCATCAGAATGCTTCGTCGGATCCCATGGCTAAAGGTTCTTCGGCGCGCCGGGGCGTGTGACCCGATGCTGGATGCCCGGCACAGGAGGGCTGGACGTGGACGGAGAGATTGAAAACAGGATCGGTCGGCTCGAGCTCCAATTGGATACACTGAGAATGCAGGTCTTGGAGCTCAGGGATTCCATGAGGGCTCTGGTGGAAGGCCGGGGTGGTTTCCGGCATCCCATCGAAGTGCTTCTGAGACAGCGGGGGCTTCCCATTCTCTCCCGCGGTCCCGACAACCGCATCCTTCCGCCGCCCGGCTCTTCAATCGCCGCATACAATGAATTTTATCGCTTGATGCGAAGGTATTCCTTCCGACTGTTCCTGCGTGATCTCATCCAGTTTCCCGAAGGCCGTGACATCACACCGCTCACACGATACTGCTCTCCGCGAACTGCCATGGCGTATCTCAAGGACCTGGCCGATATGGGGGTAGTGCTCCTGAGCTCTGGGTTGACTTACCGGTTTCTGCCTGAGCACATTGTCAGTTTCGGTCCGACGCTGGAGTGGTATGTGTGTGAGATCTTCAAGAGAGAGTTCATGGCGCCGTCCCTGTTCAACCTTCGCCTTGAACACACCCGGTTCGGCGGGGACTACGATGTCATGGCGCTGGTTTCCGGACAGCTCATTTACGTCGAGGTAAAATCGTCTCCGCCCAGGGGTGTGGAACTGCCCGCCGTCAAAGCCTTTCTCAACAGGCTGCGCGATCTGCAGCCGCAATTGGCCATCTTTCTCGTGGACACCGAACTGCGCATGCTTGACAAGATGGTCCCATTGTTCGATGAATCCCTTCAGGTTCAGCAGGGTGATGGACCCCCCCGGGCCATAGAGCGGGTTGTGGACGAGATCTTTCAGATCGGCCACTCGGTCTACATCACCAACAGCAGGAAGGGGATCTATACGAATCTGCGAACTTGTATCCGTGATGGTTTTCACCATCGAAATTCGGCAGTATTGCCGGTGCGCCCGTCCGGGGACGTGGTAACAGGGGGGCAATCCTGTTGACTCAAGCCCGTTGAGTCCTTGCTGGAAGGGTGCCTTGGGCGAAATGAGGCTTGCTCATGCGAGATCCCTCGCCCGCGGGGAAGGCTCGCTTAACCCGTGCCGCCCCTTGAGTCAATAGGGTGGAGCAGGGGGGGAGGGCGCCACTTGTGACGGGGAATAAGGATCGATACCATGATTGAATGTCTGCAGCTCGGCAAGAGTTACGGTCGTGAATGCGAGCTCTTTCGAGGTGCGAACCTGCGCATCCGCAAGGGGGAATTCGCCGTGGTCTCAGGCGCTTCCGGAAGCGGGAAGAGCACCCTCCTGCGCATGCTCCTCGCAACGGAACGCCCGGATGCCGGCCAGGTGCTGTTCCAAGGGAGGAACATTCATGAAATCCCCCGGCGGCACCTGTCTTTTCTCCGGCAGAAGATAGGAATCATTGCCCAGCACGGTCCGTTGGTGCCGGAGTGGACCCTGTATGACAATGTTGCGCTTCCTCTGATAGTGGCGGGGAAAGGTCGATGGGTCATCAAGAAGAGGGTTTTTCAGGTTCTGGAAAGCCTGAAGCTTCATCACAGAGCCTATGCAATCTGTAGAAGGATGGATACCTGCGAGAAGAAACTCGCTGAAATTGCGCGAGCGACTGTTCACAGCCCTCTGATCCTGTTGGCCGACGAGCCGCTCGGAGGTCTCGAGTCCGGTGAGCGGGCGCTCGTTGTGGCCCTTCTGGCTGAGCTGAGCGTTGGGGGCAGCACCTGCATGGCCCTGTCACGGGAGCCTGCCGAAATGCTCGGGGTGCCGGGAGCACGACGGATTCAGATCGCCCACGGAAAGCTCCAGGAGCTCCTAACGGGCTGAGGTTTTGTGAGCAGGACCTGAAATCGATTCGGCTGCCAGGCAAGAGGGAATGAACCGAGAACTGCTTCACCATGTACTGCGTCTGTCGCTTCTTTCCGTGAGGCGCCATCCGGTGGCTCATGTGCTCTGCGCATTCCTGTGCGCTGTCTGCTTGTACGGACTGGTATGGATCGGTTATTCGCTGCTTCGGGCTCCCCTGCTCCTCCCAAGCTGGCTGAAGGGTGCGGACGTGGTGATCTATCTCCAGGCCGGTGCCTCACTTCAGCAAGAGCAACAGGCGCTGGAAGAGCTCAAGACCTGGCCGGAGATAGGGTCCGTTCGTCCTGTTCCGAAGGAGGAGGCTCGAAATAGGCTTGAGAAACAACTGGGAAGTTGGAAGGGAATCCTGGCGGGGATGCGTCCCGACTACCTTCAATCCTCTATGGAAGTGACCCTTAAAGACAGTTTGAAAGCCCCCGAAGATCGTGGGAAAATCATTGATCGACTACGACTTGTACCGAATGTGGTCGAAGTTCTTTATGGAAATGGCGGGGGAGACACGGTAAAATCGATTCTGGATTGGATTGAGCGGGGAGGATGGCTTTTCGCGGGATTGTTCGTCCTTTTCTTTACGTGTGTCCAATGGGCGGTAACGATTGTCAGCATTTTCGGATCACAGGATCAAATGGAAGTCCTGTGGTGGGTCGGTGCACCGGATTGGCTGATTCGGCTGCCGGTCCTGCTGGCATCCTGGGCGACGGCGGTGGCTGCTACTGTCCTGGCCATGGCGCTTTTTGCACTGACGGTCCGTTACCTCGAGGCTGAGCTTCCGGTGCAGTTCGCCGCCTTGTTCTCCGTTGAGCCGTATGAGTGGCTTCTGCTGGGCTTTGGCATGATCTGCGGTTCATTAATGATGGGCTCCCTGGGGGTCTACCTGGGCATGGGGCACGCGAGGCGGTTTTGCTCAGACGTCGGCTCTTCCTGACCATCCTGTGTGCGCTTGGCTTTATTGCGCTGGTCATCCGTTCTGAAAAGGTATGGCAGCTCGGTTCGGCGGGACGGTTGAAAGGCCCGTCCTGGAATTCCATCGACTCCAAGGATTCAGAAGCCGTCCAACCATCTGGTGCTTCGGCCAGGAATTCTGATGCCATCGGGCTTGAGGAGCACGAGAAGGTTGCCTCGAGGCAGCAGGACCTGAAGGACCGTTTGAATGCCCTCCAAAAGTACGGAGCCTTGGGTTATGCGGGTCTGGTGCTGCAGCCGGGCGAGCCTTCGGAGTTTCGCGCTCAGTCGGTCGCAGCCCTCAAGATGGTGCGAATGGATCATCATGTGTTGGCGGGGGCGTTGTGGTACGGGGAGGATACCGGCAGTCTGCCGTCACCCTCGGGAGTCCGTCGCTCCCTGGATTTCAAGGCTCTCGAGGCCATTTCCAAGTCGAGCGTCGAGAAGAACGGAAACGGTCCCGGGCGACCACGGAGTTCCATTCACCGCAGGCCTATCGGGGCTCCACCACGTGTCTTTTCGGAGCAGAAAGGCCTCCTGGAGTTGCCGCTGACCGGACCATTTGAGCTTTTTCCTGTTGGGAAAGTCAGTCCGAACACCGAGAATATACTCCATAGCGGGGGCCTTTTTGTGAGGGCTCCACAAGGAGAGCCCGTCCGATCCATATTTCAGGGTACGGTCATCTTCGCTGAATGGCTGAAGGAATATGGACGGGTCATGATCATTGATCATGGTGAGCATTATTGCAGCCTCATCGCCCATGCCGATCAACTTCTCAAGCGGGTCAACGATGCTGTAGAGCGCGGCGAGGTAGTCGCCACCGTTGGGAAGACAGGCGCCCTTAGAGTGCCGGGGCTGTATTTTGAGATCCGTCATCACGGGACACCGGTTGATCCACTGGTGTGGCTGAGGACGGACACAACACCCAGAGAATGAGGAAGGGATCCATGTTTTCAAAACAGAGAACTCCCATTGTCGCGTTGGCGGTTGTCGTGTTCTTGTTGATTGGGTGGCAGGGGCTCAGAGCGAAAACGAACACCGACAGCTCTGACATATACCAGTACTTGCGGCTCTTCAGCGACGTCCTGAACATCGTCCAAGATAACTACGTGGAGAAAACCGACTCCAAGAAGCTCATGTATGGAGCCATCAACGGCATGCTCCGTGAGCTGGATCCTCATTCCTCATTCATGAAGCCCGAGGATTACAAGGAGCTCCAGATCGAAACCAAGGGCAAGTTTGGAGGTCTGGGTATTGAGATCACCCTGCGCGATAACATACTCACCGTCGTTGCTCCTCTGGAGGACACGCCTGCAGACAAGGCAGGCATTCTCGCGGGCGACCAGATCATCAAAATCGATGAGGAGCCCACGCAAGACATGTCTCTCATGGAGGCGGTCCAGAAGATGAGGGGACCCAAGGGAACAAAGGTCAAGCTTACCATCATCCGAAAAGGAGAGAAGAAACCTCTGGAGTTCGACCTGGTTCGGGCGGAAATCGCCATTCGGAGCGTCAAATCCCGGACTCTCGAACCTGGATATGCTTATGCTCGG
>CAZEOY010000118.1:0-8398 GCA_964513835.1 uncultured Syntrophobacteraceae bacterium | reverse complement strand
GTCAAGGACGAGGAAATCTACAACATTTTCAACACGGCCAAGCTGCTCAAACGGCCCATCAGCATCATCATCACCGACAAGTCCGGAGTGGCCAGCGTGGCGTACTGGGTCAACACGAGGCTGAAGCTCGAAGGGGAGCGCCGCCTCGACAAGCGGCATCCCGGCATCATGAGGATGCATAAGAGGGTGATGCACGAATACGAGCAGGGTCGCAACACTTCCATTTCCAACGAAGAGTTGGAGCGATGGGCCAGAAGGTATCTGCCCGAGTACTTCGTCAGCGAATTCGACCTGCTGAAGCAGAGGGCCCACACCCTGGCGGCACACCTGGTGGAAGAGGTGGTGGAAAGCGAGATGATCAAGAGCATGGACCCGGCAAGGCAGGAGCCGCTTCTCCAGACCCTCTTGGATCTCAATCCTTTCATTCAGTACATCTACATTACGGATCGCGAGGGCCGCAAGACCACGCGGAACATCACACACATCGTGGACAAGGCCAAATACGAGAGCGCCAAGGTGGGTGAGGATCTGTCGGATCGGCCCTGGTTCATCGAACCCATGAAGGATGGCAAGGTGCACGTCACGGACTTTTACTCCTCCAGATACACGGGGGCCCTTTGCATCACGGTGTCAGCACCCATCCGGGATGAGGCCGATGAGATCATCGGCATTCTCGGGATCGACATGCGCTTCGAAGATCTGGCCAAGATGGAGCAGAACGGGGAGGTCTGAGATCAGGAGCTCACGCATGGCGCCATGGAAGAAGCAGGGCTCTCTCGGGACGGGATTGTTGATCTGCCTTTTTTTCGCAGGTTGCGCCACCGAGCCGACCCAGCCACCCGTACCCTATCCGACGGCATCCACCCCTCCACTGCGCACTCAGCGCCCTTACCAAGTCAAGGGCACATGGTACTATCCCATTCCGTCTGCAGAGGGCTATGTCGAGGAGGGGATGGCCAGCTGGTACGGGAGCGATTTCCACGGGAAGCCCACTTCGTGCGGCGAACCCTACGACATGTGGGCCATGACGGCAGCTCACAAAACTTTGCCCCTCGGAACTTATGTCAAGGTCACCAACCTCCAGACGGGAAACTCCATCATTGTCCGGGTCAACGATCGGGGGCCTTTCGTCTCGGGCCGGATCATCGACCTTTCATGCCGGGCATCCCAGGAGCTCGGATCGTTCAGGAGCGGCCTCGCCAAGGTCCGTGTGGAAGCGGTCCAGGTCGCCACTCAACAGCTGATCGGACAGAACACCTATTGGAAAGTCGATCCCGTCCCGTCCTTCCGATACGGGACATTCACCATTCAAATCGGAGCCTTTAAGGAACAGCAGAATGCCATGCGTTTGAGGACTCAAATGGCTCCCGGCTTCAATCAGATTCAGGTATCGCCATCATCGTACGGCGGGACGATCTTGTATCGCGTCCAGGTCGGAGCTTTCCAGGATCTTGTTCTGGCCCAACAGGAGCTGGAGCGGCTGCGATATCGGGGATTTGGAGATGCTTTCGTGGTCGCCATGGAGGGAAGATAGATTGCTGAACGTTTTCCACTATCCTTCTGATGAGGCCAGCGTCAGGCTCGAGCAGATCGGCGCGCGGAAAATCGGGGCAGATCCCGCTGTCGAGAAACAGGTCTTGGACATTCTCGAAACGGTGAAAAGGGACGGCGATGCGGCGCTCCTGAGATACACGCGTCAGTTCGACGCTCCCCATTTCGCCATGAAGGATCTGACGGTGACCCGGACCGAGATGGAGGCTGCCTACGATGTCGTCGACGAGGGCTTTCTCCAGATCGTGAAGACGGCGGCGGCCAACATCGAAGCCTTCCACCGCCACCAACTGAGGACGTCCTATTTCACAACCTGTCCCGACGGCACCTTTCTCGGGCAGATGGTGAGGCCGGTGGCTTGTGCCGGGCTCTATGCACCCGGAGGAAGAGGAGGCGAGACCCCTCTCATCTCGTCGGTGCTCATGAATGGCCTTCCGGCAAGGATTGCCGGAGTCGCCGACCTAGCCCTCGCCACACCCCCTCGACGTGACGGGAGCGTCAATCCCCATCTTCTCGTCGCCGCCGGGGAAGTGGGGGTTCACCGCATTCACAAGATCGGAAGCGCCTGGGCTGTTGCGGCGCTGGCCTATGGGACCGAGTCCGTCGGTCGTGCCGACGTGATCGTCGGGCCGGGAAACATTTACGTGGCTCTCGCCAAAAAACTGGTCTCGGGGGAGGTGGGCATTGACATGTTGGCGGGACCGAGCGAGATCCTGGTCATTGCCGACAAAACGGCCAATCCGCAGTATATTGCCGCAGACCTCCTGAGCCAGGCCGAACACGACGCCATGGCGAGCGCCATTCTCATCACGACAGATGCTCGGCTGGCAATGGAGGTCTCCGGAGCCATCCGGGATCAGCTCACCAGGCTCCCCCGCCGCGAGATTGCGTCGCTGGCACTGGAAAGCTACGGGGCCACATTTCTCGTCGAAGACCTCGACGAGGGAGTGGAATTGGCTAATCGGCTCTCGCCCGAGCACTTGGAGCTCCAGGTCAGAGATCCTCTGGCCTTGCTGGGAAAAGTCAGAAACGCCGGGGCCGTTTTTCTTGGCGAATGCACTCCGGAAGCCGTTGGGGACTATTTTGCCGGGCCAAACCATGTTCTGCCCACGGCGGGAACCGCTCGATTCTCGTCAGCTTTGGGCGTGGAGAACTTTCTCAAGCGCACCAGCGTCATCGCCTATTCGCGGAAAGCCATGCAACGCGATGCCGCTTCCATCATCAGACTGGCCGAACTGGAGGGACTTGAAGCCCACGCCGCCTCAGTGCGCATTCGAATGTCAGCGCTGGGCGACGAGCAAGAGACGGCCTGAATCAGACCCGTTTGGGGGAGGGGCGGCACGAATCGACCTCAGCACCGTCTCATTCAGCTGCCCCCTTCAGCCCCGACGCCCCCACACGTACCCTAAAACATATATCCGACTTGAACTCCGGCCCTGAAATTAGAAGCCCTGACATCGGTAAAGAAAGGAATATCAATGGTGTCGGTGTATTGATACTTGAGATTAGCTCCAAGAAAGAATTGATTTACCTTATAGTTCACGTTAGTAAATACCTGTCCTCCCCAAATCCAATCGTCATCATCCCTCGAGAAACCACCAACATCTACATCGATATCAAAGTAGTTAGCAGCTCCGCCAGCACCTGCATCTATTGTAAAACATGGACTAATTTCAAAAACATATTTGATATTAAATTCAATAGGTATATAATAAGCATCAAGATCAACGTTAAAACCGGCAACATCTATATTACCAGAGGTTATTGCCCATCCAGCCTCCACTCCAAAATATAAATTGGGGTGAATCAATGATACATATCCTTCACCGCCTACATATATACCATTGTCGAGGTCCAGATCATTCATCTCACTGTCCGTAAATCTGAAATAATCCACTTTAACGGCGACATTTCCGAAGCCCAAGGGATACTTGTGCTGGGCAAACACAGGCGATGCCACCAAAACGAAGGCCACCAACAGCACAAACAACAGCGCTCTTTTCATGATCCTCCTCCATGTTCATAGTTAACTGCCAGCAAGAATCGATATTTTGGCACATTTGATATTTCTGTAAAGTGAATTCCTGCAGTCTCAAGACTCACTGCCCACACTGTTTTCCAGAACCCAATCGAGGTACTCTGGAAGCCCTTGATCAACGGGAAGGGCTATGATTTCGGGGACGTCATAACTGTGGAGCGCCTTGATTCGATCCTGTAAGGCCTGCACGAGGGATGTGCGTGTCTTCATAATCATCAACAACTCGCGATCGTCGCACACCTCCCCTTTCCACCTGTAGATCGAACGCACTCCGGAGACGATGTTGACACAAGCCGCCAGCCTCTCCTGAACCAGGGCCTGGCCAAGGGCGAGAGCTTCCTCCTCTTTACCGACCGTCACGAAGACCACCGATACGTGTGTCATATTCTGAAGATCCTCCTTTTTCGCATTGTAGACGGGGCAACCGCTTCCGGATTCCTTCGAACAAAGCTGCGTCAGCACCTTGCGAAAGCCGGTCACGAGCATTAGTAGGCAAATGATGCAATGATGTAAAGATATAACCTGATTGCAGGGGGAGCGTACTTGTTCAGGCCTTCGCAGACATCGATCAGTGAGTACAACAGGGATCAGCTCATCAGCATCTCGTCGGTTCTCGAGGTGCTGTCGCATATGTCAGAGGGGGAATTGGAGTCGCTCCGCACCGGGATTCGGCCTTACCTGGCCTTTCGGCGGGACATAGCCGACTATTATGGAACCTTTTTCAGACCCTGCTGCCAGGAGATTTGCTTCGATACGGGAGTAAGCGCCTGCTGCGGATTCGAGAGTATCATCACCTTCTTCGCAGACCATGTTATCAGCCTGACAGAGTCTTCGGAACGCGAAATCGAGGCTTTGATTTCAGTGCTCAAGCGCCCTAACCTCACTGGGAAGTGTGTTTTTCTTGGAACGTCCGGCTGCATCTGGAGGATCCCGCCGATATCCTGCGCCATGTTTCTTTGTTCCCAGGCCAAGGAGAGAGTTTTTGACGCCCACCCGGACGCTCGCATCGTCTGGTCGGATCATCAGCGCAGAGAAAAGGAATTCACCTATCCCGGCAAGCCCGTCTTGTTCGACGAGTTGGAAGCCCTCTTCATGGAGCGGGGCAGCGAGTCCCCCCACCTCTACTTTCATCGCAGCCCGGGACTTCTTCGCATCAAATCGAAGGCAGGCTTGGGGGAATGCAGGCGTTCCCGTTCAATGGCCGAGCTGAAGTGACAATCGACCTGTCTTGCGGTCGCCTGGATGTCCTTTGTTTTGAATTACGATTATTAATGAATTCTTGAATTAATGGCAAAATGTGATAGATTCTTGACTATCAGGTGGTTTGCAGATCCTGAAGTCTTTTTGTATAACATCATAAAAAACGAGTACTTATGAAACCTGCCCCCAGAATCTTGGTGGTCGATGATGAGCCTTTGACGCTTGAGCTCATCGTAGAGGGCCTCACTGACCGGGGATATTCTATCGATGTGGCCGCCAGCGGCACTGAGGCTATCGCCAAAGCTGAGGAAACCAGCTACGACGTGGTCATCACCGACCTGAACATGCCGGGCATGGACGGCATGGAGGTTCTGGATCATTTCAACGAGAACCGCCCGGGCACCATGGTCATCCTTTTGACCGCTTACGGGACCATCGAGACGGCCGTTCAGGCCGTCAAACGTGGTGCCTTCGACTATCTCACAAAACCCGCCAAACTGGATGAAATCATCATCATCCTTCAGAGGGCTGAGGAGCTCAATGCGCTGAAAGAAGAAAACGAGCTCCTGCGTTCCCAGATTCAAGAAAGGTTCGCAAATATCGTTGGCCAGAGCCCCCCCATGCAGAAGCTCTATCGCACCATCCAAAGGGTCTCCAAGACGGCCACCACCGTCCTCATTCTGGGCGAAAGCGGCACCGGCAAGGAGCTGATTGCCAATGCCATTCATTACCACAGTGATCGAAAAGACAAGCCTTTTGTGCCGATCAACTGTGGCGCCATTCCAGAGGAACTGCTCGAGAGCGAGCTCTTCGGACATGAACGGGGGGCTTTCACTGGAGCCCTGAAAGAGCGCAAGGGGCGTTTCGAGCTGGCTCATCAAGGGACCGTGTTCCTGGATGAGATTGGGGAGATGAGCCAAAAGCTGCAGGTGAAGCTCCTTCGCTTTCTTCAGGAGAAGCGGTTTGAGCGTGTGGGAGGTGGGCGAACTATTCAGGTGGATGCCGGGATCATTGCCGCAACCAACAAGGATCTCGAAAAGGCCGTTGAGGAGGGATCATTCAGGGAGGACCTCTTCTACCGCCTGAATGTCATCCCCATCCACGTGCCGCCCTTGCGCGAACGCGAAGGGGACGTCCCGCTCCTGATTCACCACTTCCTCAAGCGACATTGCCAGGAAAAGGAGATTCCTCAAAAGAGAATGTCCAAGGCTGCGGTGGAGACCCTGGACCGCTACCCCTGGCCTGGAAACGTGCGTGAACTGGAAAACTTGATCGAACGGCTGGTGATACTGACAGACAGCGACGAAATCGACGTGGACGACCTCCCCCCCCGGATCCGACAATGCCAGGCGACCCGGCCCAACTCCCTCATGGATATCTCGCTCGGAGAGTCAGGGATGGACCTGAAAAAGACCCTGGATGACCTCGAAAACCATCTCATCATGGAAGCCCTCAAACGGGCCAATGGGGTCAAGAATCGTGCTGCCAACCTGCTTGGCCTCAATCGGACCACTCTCATCGAGAAGATGAAGAAGAAAAAGATAGTCTACCCCGCATGAAGCTTTTGACCTCCTTCAGGGCCGCATCACAGCCAAAGTCTTGACATCCCCCGCCCTTCTCGATTCGTCAAGAAACCAACGTTGTCACCGTCGGCCTCCAAAGTCTCTCGCCCAAATGGCACATGCATTGCTTTAACGAGTCCCGGTGAAAGTTGGCCGGCGGTCTTCGACGGTGAAGAATACCGTTGAGCGAAGCCTGCAAAAGCTTTGAGCATATTCAGAGCCCGGATGAGAATGCGAGTGGGGAGCTTCGGGCTCCTTCTCTCTCGCTCAGGAACAAGAGAGCTGCAACTGAGGGCCTGACACTGAAACACTTGGAATGGGCCACCTTCATTCGGATTCTCAGCAGAACCCGAAGCGAAGTCTCAGAACGTTCGGAGGCTCACGGCGACCCATTGAGGACTGAATCCGTCAGGAATACAAACGCATGGCATCGTGCCGCATAATCGGGCCCTTTCTTAATCAGAGATTTGGACTGAGCATCGTCCTGGCATGGATGGGTATGTCCCTGCTCCTTTCCACTGCAGGTGCAGCCCCAGCCAGTACGGCTCTCAAACAAATCCGCTCCGGTCGACATGCGGAACACGCCCGGATCGTCCTGGAGCTGGAGGGAGCCCGACCGCTCTCCATTGGACCGCTATCCGATCAGGGTTTCCCGATTGTGTTCGCCAAGCTCAGATCCAAACTGAACCCCAAAACCCTCAAAGCCAGATGGCCGAACCCCGTCGATTCCATCACTATCGAAGAAAGGGATGGCTCAACATTGGTCCTGATCGGCTTCCGGGAAGGGATTTCATCAGTGAAAGAGACTGTTTCCGCAAAGTCCGGCAAGGCATATCGACTTGTCCTGGATTTCGGAATTGAACGCGGAGAAGGCGGGAAGAGCTCCAAGACCGGCGCGACCAGCCTCCCCGGCGGAAAAGAAGATTCATCTGCCGGGGCGCCATCCCCACAAGGGGCCGAGGCAATTGCTCCTCCGATGTCCAATTCACCGGATCAGGCAATACAGGCACAGGCATTCGCCCGGGGAGATGCTTTATACTTGGAGCACGCCGACAGTCTGCCCCCCGTGGCGGCCCAGATCATCGAAGAATACCGTTCTGCTCTGCGAGCTTTCCCCAAGGCGGTTCAAGCCGTTCATGCCCATTTTCGGACCGGGCTGTGCCATCTGGCCCTTGGAGACGCCAAGAAGGCCGAAGAGTCCTTCAAGCACGTACTCAACAATTACTCTCAACACCCCATCGCCCCCCTCGCATGGATGCGCCTCGGCGAAGCACTCCTGAAGAGGGAGGCCTATATCGAGTGCATTCAGGCCCTTCGCACAGCACTCAACGCCCCCCTGGAGAAGCCCCTTGCGGCTGAGGCCTACCACTACCTCGGGAGAGGCCTCTATCAGCTCGGAGCCCACAAGGAGGCCATTGAGGTCCTGGTCAAGTCGCTCGAGAACGATCCTTCGGGCTATGTTGCACGTCCCGATCTCCTGAGGACGCTGGGCGAAGCCTGCTTCGCCAACCAGGACTACGACAAGAGCGCCACACACCTGATGTGGTTTTTGAATCTTCAGAAGGACGTTCCCGAGAAGGACCTGATACTGGCGAAGATCGGGGAAAGTCTCATGTATACGAGCGATCAGGACATGGCCAAAAAAATCTATGTCTACATCGACAAGTATTTCCCGGAAACCGAAGGATACTTCATCTCCAAGATCCGGAGGGCCGAATACTTCGAGAGGCAAACCCCTCCCAACAAAATTGCCGCGGCAGCCATTTATGAAGAGCTGTCTCAGCGCTCCCTCACAGGTCCCGTGGGAGACTTCCTCACCTTCAAAGTCGCTTCATGGGAGAGAGAGCGGAAAAACTACCCCCAGGCGCTGGAATGGATCGGAAAGGGACTTCAAAACAGCAGCACCCCGAAAGCGAAAGATGAATTCCTCGACCTCAAGGTGAAGGTTCTTCTGGATTTCATACGAGACTCCCACGCCAAACAGGATTACGACAAGGCTCTCCAGCTCTTTCAGGAAAACCAGCCGCTGCTCGGTCCACATCTGTCT
>CAZEOY010000117.1:0-8515 GCA_964513835.1 uncultured Syntrophobacteraceae bacterium | reverse complement strand
TCTACCCCACCGAATACGTCAACGACCGGAGGCTCATCAGCAGGCACAATGGGATGGTGGCCATCAACTCGGCCCTCGAAATCGACCTGACCGGCCAGGTTTGCGCCGACTCGCTGGGCCACAGGGTACTGAGCGGGATCGGCGGTTACGTGGATTTCACGCACGGGGCGTCGCGGGCTCATGGGGGAAAGAACATCATCGTGATGCCTTCCACCAGTTCGGATGGGAGGAGGTCCCGCATCGTTTCCCACCTGGCCCACGGAGCAGGCGTGGTGAGCGCGCGCAGCACCGTTCGGTACGTGGTGACCGAGTTCGGCATCGCCCATCTGCACGGGAAGACCCTGCGTGAACGTGCGCTGGCGCTCATCAACATCGCCCATCCCAAGTTCCGGGAGCGGCTGCTCGCCGAAGCCAAGAGGCTGCGCTACGTTTACCAGGATCAAATCCTGCCCCCTGTTTTCGAACCTTTGTACCCGGGTCAATGGGAGGCTTATCAGCTCTTTCCCGGAGAGCAGAAGGTGTTTTTCCGCCCCATCAAGCCCACGGACGAGCGCGCGGTGCAGGAATTCTTCTACGCCATGCCCGATCAGGACGTCTATTACCGGTTCCTCTCCGCCATGAGGGCCTTCCCGCACAGAAACATTCAGGCCATGTGCAACATCGACTACGAGCACGAAATGGCCATTGTAGGGGTAACGGGAGAAGCGGGCAGCGAAACCGTTGTGGCTCTGGGCCGGTACATTCTGGATCAGAAGACCAACATGGCCGAGGTCGATTTCGCCGTTCGGGACAGCTACCAGCGGCGGGGCATTGCCTCGTTTCTTTTGCACTACCTCTGCCAGATTGCGAGGAGCAAAGGCATCAGCGGCTTCGACGCTTATGTGCTCGCTGCCAACCGGGGCATGCTGGCGGTGTTTCACAGGGTGGGCTACGTCATCCACAGCCATTTGGAAGAGGGTGTTTACGAGATTTCATTCCGATTTGACGAACCGGCACAGGCGTGCCTGACGGATTGCTCATGACTCGCAAATTGAATAGACCGGTTGATCCCATCGATCCGGCGCAGCTGGCATTTGACATTGACGGAGTGGTGGCCGACACGATGGCTGTTTTCGTGAAGCTGGCACGCGAGCGTTATGGCCTGACTGAGCTCACCAAGGAACATCTCCGGTGTTACGATCTGCACGAGTGCCTGGACGTGGACCGTGAGGTCCTCAACGACCTGATCTGCCTCACCCTGGATGATGAGCACACCCTTCAGGTGCCTGCCATGCAAGGGGCCCCCGAGGTCCTGACGAAGCTGGCACAGCACGGTCCGTTGCGGTTCGTGACAGCGCGGATCTGGCCCGAGTCCATCACGGAATGGCTGCACCGGACGCTCCATGACGTGCCCGGCGATCAGATCCAGGTCATTGCCACGGGAGCCCCCGAGGCCAAGCGACAGGTGCTCCACGATCTCGGCGTCCGGTTCTTTTTGGAGGACCGCCTGGAGACCTGCCGTCATTTGGCACGGAACGGCATTCAGCCTTTCCTCTATGATCAGCCATGGAACCGCCTTCCGGAGGAGGAGGAATTCCCAAGAATCGTGAGCTGGGATCAGTTCGGTGAATGGGTTTTCTCAGGGAATGGAGGCGAGTGAAGGGACCTTATGGGATCGTCCGATGAGACACTGATTCGAATCAAGGCCAACAAGGACGGCTTCGTCCTGGTGCCGCATCCTGCTGCTCCCTTTGATTCCATTCTGAAAGAGCTTCAGGACCGGCTGTCGAAGACCCGGGACTTCTTTGCGCGCTCCGAGATGGTTCTGGATCTGCGGCGACGCTCCCTGAAGACAAACCAGATTGCCGCACTCCACAAGCTGTTGAAGGAAAAAGGCCAGGTCAAGGTGGTGGAGGTGCAGCTGGCGGATGACCTGAGAATGGCTCTGGACCAACCGAGTGCTCCCGCCCAACCGCCGCCGCCTCCCCCTCCGAGGAGAGTGGGCCGTGAGGATCGCGCGGATGTGCCCGTGATCATTCGGAGCACCTGCCGTTCAGGCATTCGCATCGAGTCTCCCAGCGATTGCGTGATCCTGGGAGACGTGAACCCCGGAGCCGAGGTTCTGGCGGTCGGGGACATCATCGTATTCGGCAATCTTCGAGGCATAGCTCATGCCGGAGCATTGGGGGACCGATCGGCCAGGATATGGGCGTTCAGCATTGAACCCAGTCAGATCCGCATTGCGGACCTGGTGGCCATACCCCCGAAAGGAGACAAGTCAACTTCCAAACGGTACGAAATTGCTGAGGTTCAAGGCGACTTGATCGAGCTCATCACCGTGTGAGGTGGTAGCGCGGTTGAGTCTGTGGAATCCATTGAAAATCAATCCAGGTAGCGGGGTGGAGCAGCCATGGCCGGGAAGACACTGGTCGTAACATCGGGCAAGGGCGGGGTCGGCAAAACGACCACCGTGGCCAACCTGGGAACGGTACTGGCCACGAAGAAGTACAGTGTGGTCATGATTGACGGAGACATAGGGCTGCGCAATCTTGATGTGGTGATGGGGCTGGAGAATCGGATCGTTTACAACCTGGTGGACATCATCGAGGAGAAATGCCGGATCCAGCAGGCCATGATTCGTGATCGGAAAATGAACAACCTGTGCATCATCCCGGCAGCTCAGACCCGGGAAAAGGATGCCGTTCAGCCCGAGCAGATGAAGGCGCTTTGCAGCGAGCTGGCCGAGGAATTCGACTATGTCATCATAGACTGTCCGGCGGGAATCGAACGGGGATTCAAGAATGCCATCGCCGGGGCTGAGACCGCCATCGTGGTGACCACTCCCGAGGTGTCTGCCATCCGCGATGCCGACCGGGTGATCGGGCTTCTGGAAGCCAACATGCTGAAGGATATTCATTTGATCATCAACCGCATGAACTACAAGATGGTGAAGAAAGGAGATATGATGTCTACGGCGGACATTGTCTCCCTGCTTTCCGTCCCGCTCCTGGGGGTGATCCCCGAGAGCGATGAAGTCGTCATCTCGACGAACCGCGGAACACCTCTGGTTCATGATCGGGGAAGTCGTGCCGGACAAGCCTTCCGGAAGATCGCCGCTCGTCTGAACGGAGAAAGCGTGGATTTGGACGACGATCAGGGAGATGGTTTCTTGGGCCGGATGAAGCGGTTTTTCAAGAGCTGAACAGGAGGTTACTCATGCTGAAGGCGATCCGCCGTTTCTTTGGTGAAAAACCGAGTGGAAAGTTGGCCCGCCAGCGGATGCAGGTTGTGCTCATGCACGACCGCATGGACCTGACGCCCGAGGTCATGGAGGCTCTGAAGAACGACATCCTCGCCGTGTTGGCCCGCTACATGGAGATCGACGACCAGAGCATCCGGGTCGAGATGGAGCAGGGCAAGGACTTCATGGCTCTGGTCTCCAATGTTCAGGTCAAACGGCTCTATCGCAAGCCTTTGACGCAGAGCATCTAGACCTTCTGCGATTCGTTTCTGTTGAGGCGCATGCCAAGGACGGACAGCTCATGCCGCTGCAAGTTTTCCTGGCCGCGACACTGCGAAAATACCTGCCCGGCTACGACGCGGGCACCGGCCATGCCATGGAGGTCCCGGAAGGAACCGCCGTTTGGGAAGTGGCACGGCGACTCGCCATTCCCGAGGAAGAAATCAAGATCGTCATGGTGAACGGGGTGGGTGCCAAGCTGGACACCCCCCTCAAAGGGGACGAGCGTGTGGCCTTGTTCCCGCCAGTTGGAGGCGGATGATCGGACAGCGTGGGGGGCTGCGCGCGCCTGTCCGCACACCGGCTCAGGTAAGGGCGCACGTCAACTCTGACGCTCTGGCATCATCAGCGTAGAGATCAATGGAGATTCCGCCGGCTTCTCCACCCCAAGGCGGTAGCCGAAAGCGTTAACATCTGCTGAACCGGTCGCCCGACCGGTGCTGCACCGCTCCCCTGCCAGGCTTTTCCAGCCACACGACGGAATCAGTCGTTAAAACGCCGACTTGCGGACCAAAGGTTTGATATCCAGAAGTGGGGTGCCATCAAGGATACTCATAATATGAGAATTCTATACTCATACACTCTCTTTGGATTATACTTTTATCTCATTTGATCTGAGGGATTCTTAAAAACGATCCTGTCCCATGCACTGCACGGATGAGGATATGGCTCATGAAGAGGCAAGCGAATCGAAGAAACAAGCAGAAGTCGAGCGGGGCTCGTTGGGTGAGCCTGGTATTGCTCGCCTCTGTGGCGAGCATCATTCTGGTGGGGGGATTGTCGCTGCTGGCTTTTTTCATTCAGCTGGACCGATCACTTCCCAGCACGCAATCGCTGAAGAACTATCATCCACCCCTGGTGACGAGGGTCTATGCCTCCGATGGCTCCCTGCAGGGCGAATTCTACACCGAGCGCCGTTATGTCGTTCCATTGTCCAACCTTCCCCCGCATCTGATCAAGGCCTTCCTGGCTGCAGAAGACGTCAGGTTTTACGAGCACGGAGGGGTTGACTTCCTCGGGGTTGTCCGGGCGCTGCTCAAAAATATTCAGGCTGGAGAGATCGTCCAGGGGGGGAGCACCATCACTCAGCAAGTGGTCAAATCCCTGCTCCTGACTCCGGAACGGACCTGGATTCGGAAGCTGAAGGAGGCCATTCTCGCTTACCGGATCGATCAGACCCTCAGCAAGGATGAGATCCTTTTCCTGTATCTGAACCAGATATACTTCGGTTCCGGTGCTTACGGAGTGGAGGCGGCCGCTCGAACTTATTTCGACAAGAATGCCCACGACCTGACCCTGGCGGAGGCGGCGCTTCTGGCGGGACTCCCCAAAGCCCCCAGCCGATTCTCGCCGACTCATAATCTTACGGCGGCAAAGGATCGGCAGCGATATGTTCTGCAGCGGATGCTCGATTCCGGGCTGGCCACCTCGGGAGACGTGCAGAAGGCTCTGGCGGAGCCCCTCCGACTGTCCAGACCCAGGCATTGGACGCTCAAGGACCTGGATTACTTTACGGAAGAAGTGCGCCGCCAGTTGGAGAGCCGCTATGGCAAGGACGGCCTGTACAAAGAAGGACTGACCGTGTACACGACGCTCGACCCCAAGGCTCAGAGCATCGCGGAGAAGGCTCTGGACCAGGGACTCCGAGAGCTCGATAAGCGTCACCGCCGTTACAGAGGCCTCCATGCCAACATCCCCAGGGAGGAATGGGACCGCACAGTCAAGGTGCTTTCCGAGCGCAACGGGAGCCTGGCCCCGCACAATATAGCGGGAGCGCTGGTCATGCACTACGATGCCAAAACCAAAACCTGCCTCCTGCATTTAGGTACAGCCTACGGCAAGCTTCCCCCGTCAGGATGGGAATGGACCAAGTCGTCATCGAGCCGTGCCGGAAAGATGTTTCGTGTGGGGGACATCATCAGGGTCCGTCTGGACAAGAAGGAGGAAGACAGCTCCTGGTCCACGGTGCTCGAGCAGGATCCCGGTATGGAGGGAGCCCTGATGGCGATGGTCCCGGATACGGGTCAGGTCGTATGCATGGTCGGAGGGAGGGATTTCGAAAAGAGCCAGTTCAACCGCTGCACTCAAGCCATTCGCCAGCCCGGATCTTCCTTCAAACCGATCATCTACGCAGCGGCCCTGGATCGGGGTTATAATGAGGCCTCCATACTGGTCGATTCGCCTTTTGTTCGGGATGATCACAGCCTCCGTGGTCCATGGAAGCCCGCCAATTATGACCGTCAATTCTGGGGGCCCATTACCCTGAGAAAAGCGCTCGTCAACTCGCGGAACGTGGTGACGGTCAAGCTCCTGGACGAAATCGGAACCAGTTACGCCATCAGTTTTGCCCGCCGCCTGGGGATCACTTCACAGCTGACCCCGACCCTGGCGCTCGCACTGGGGGCCTCCGGCGTGACCCTCTCGGAGCTCCTCACGGCGTACACCGCCTTTGCCAACCTGGGGGAACGTGCCGATCCTTACCTGATCGAGAAGGTTTACGACCGCAAGGGCAACCTGATGGAGGAGCACCGGCCGAGGCGCGAGAAGGTCATCTCGCCTCAGACGGCTTACATCATGACCCACATCCTCCAAGGCGTTGTGGAGGAGGGAACGGGCAAGAAAGCCAGGGAGCTGGGGCGACCGGCCGCAGGCAAAACGGGCACCACCAATGAACTGAAGGACGCCTGGTTTGTGGGTTACACGCCGGACCTGATCGCCGGTGTCTGGATTGGATACGACGACCACAACCTTTCCCTCGGAAAAGGGGAAACGGGAGGGCGTGCCGCCTGCCCCATCTGGCTCTACTTCATGCAGGAGATCCTCAAGGACCAGCCAATCCAGGCTTTCAAGATCCCTTCCGGAGTGGTGCTGGCCAAAATGGACCCGAACTCGGGCTACATCTACCGGTCGCATGATGGCGGTGGGGTCTATGCGGCGTTTGATGGCGAGCCTCCGGTCAACAAGCAGTCGCACGCCAGGACCCAGGACGAAGATGAATTCGAGACCTCGGATGAGGAGGAAGAGACGAAGGAGGATTTCTCCCCCCGTGCTTCGTCCGGCTCGCAGCACCCCGCCACTTCAGAGTCCTTCTTCAAGTCGGATCTGTTTTGAAACCGCCTCAGGACATGCTGCAGTATTTCGGACCGGAGGGGCTGCTGGCTCAAAAGCTTCCCCGTTTCGAGTTTCGTTCGGCGCAGCTTGAAATGGCTCAGGCTGTATGTGACTGCCTGGGCGAAGAGAGACCCCTGCTGGTGGAGGCCGGAACAGGAACAGGAAAGACCTGGGCCTATCTCATCGCAGCCATAGCGAGCGGCAAGAAGACCGTTGTATCGACCGGAACCAAGACTCTCCAGGACCAGATACTCGACCACGATGTCCCTCTGCTGAAGGAGCACCTGTTCCCGAAGCTCAAGGTCGTCTGCCTCAAAGGCAGAAAGAATTACCTGTGCAGGCGCCGATTCAAGGAGTTTGCCTACCAGCCTACATTCTGGAATCGGGATGAGGCCAAGTTGTACAGGAAGTTCCAGGCGTGGGCCACCCGCACACGCACCGGCGATCGCTCGGAGATCGGATGGCTGCCCGATCGTTTCCACACGTGGGACGAGGTGAGCTCGAACCGGGAGCAGTGCCTGGGGCAGGAATGCGAAGATCAGGCCCAGTGCTTCCTCATGAGGGCTCGAGCTGAGGCGGCGCACGCGCACCTGGTGATCGTCAACCACCACCTCTTCGTGGCCGATCTGGCCGTCCGCCAGTCCGGAGGGGAAGTCATCCCCGAATATCAGGCGGTCATCTTTGACGAGGCCCACCAGCTGGAGGATGTGATCGGTCAGTACTTCGGTCTTCAGTTCAACCTCTACATGCTGGGTGATCTGAGACGCGACCTGCTCCGCGAGCTCAAGCGGGACGGAGGCAAAACCAGGGATCTTCAGGCGCTCCAGACAACCGTTCAGCAATTGGAGGTCATGGAGCGGCTGCTCCCCGCTCAGCTGAAGAAGTCCCTGGGGCAGCAGGGCAGGTTCAGGCTGGATCTCCAAAAGGCAGGCTCGGCCTTTGTGGAGACCTGCCGAAGGACCATCGATGCCCTCAAGCATGTCGCCGAGGTCCTCTCTCGATACAGGGACGAGAGACCTACCCTGGAAAGGTGCCATCAATGGAGTCTGGAGCTGGCCAAGTACCTGCAGTCCTTCCTCGACCAAAAGGACCCCTCGCTGGTCTACTGGCTCGAACTGACGTCCCAGACCGTGGCTCTTTATGGAACTCCCATCGAGGTCTCCGGGATCGTCGAGCAGCAGCTGTTTGCGAAGGTCTCGGCCGTGGTGATGACATCCGCGACCCTCAGCGTCGGCGATTCCTTCGACTACTTCCGATCTGCATTGGGTGTTCCGGACAACCGACGCGAGGTGCTCCTGCGCTCCCCCTTTTGCTATGAGGAACAGGCCCTCCTTTACATTCCGGCCCGATTTCCGCTCCCCCACGAGCCTTCTTTCTGCTCATCCCTGGTGGCGGAATCCCTGAAGATCCTCGAAAAAACGCATGGCCGGGCGCTCTTCCTGTTTACCAGTTATCGGAATCTTCACGAATGCTATCGGCAGTTGAAGGACCGACTCCCCTATCCTCTCCTGGTTCAGGGCCAGAAAGCCAAACGCGCCCTGCTGGCCGAGTTCAAGGAGCAAGTCGACTCCGTGCTCTTTGCGACGAGCTCATTCTGGCAGGGCATCGACGTTCCCGGCGAAGCTCTTTCCTGCCTCCTCATCGACAAGCTGCCCTTCGAGGTACCCGACGACCCGGTAACCTCTGCACGCATGGAATCCTTCGCGGCCAGTGGCAGGAATGCCTTTTACCAGTATCAGGTTCCACGGGCGGTCATTCAACTGAAACAGGGTGTCGGGCGGTTGATCCGCTCATCCCGGGACCGTGGTATTGTAGCCATCTTTGATATGCGGCTGCGCACCAAAAACTACGGGCAGCTCTTCCTGCAAAGCCTCCCCAAATTCCGTACGGTGGACTCGCCGGCGG
>CAZEOY010000116.1:2702-8644 GCA_964513835.1 uncultured Syntrophobacteraceae bacterium | reverse complement strand
AAAACCTTCCATGCCCATCTGCCCCAAACGCTGCATGTGGCGGATGTTGAAGCTCTCGCTCGTTTCTCCCGGCACCAACCGCCAGGGACAGAGGTTGGTGCAGAGGCCGCACTGCATGCACCAGTTGACCGTCTCGGCCCCCATCTCAACGATGTAGTCTCTCATCTCAAGGGATACGTTCTTCGGTTCCATGAATCATCTCCTGTGTCGGTGCTTAGAATCCCTTGTAGGGGTTCGGATCCATTGCCTCAATGCGAGCGGCGAAGCTGTTCAGAATCTCGGGGAGGCGGTGGTAGTCCGTTATGGAGACCTCCTCGACACCCACCCGATCCGACTCCAGCCTCAGGCGATCCAGCGTTTCCTTGATCTTGGACATGCGGATGTTGGCGAGCTCACTGCCCTTGATGAAATGGCACTGGTAGTCGTCTCCGTGCCTGCACCCGAGGAGTATGATACCGTCGATTCCCTTGGAGAGCGCGTCGGCGATCCAGACCAGGTTCATGGACCCCAGGCATCGCACGGGGATGAAACGAAGCCACGGGCTGTAGGTGAGCCGACGGATCCCCGCCATGTCCAGGGCCGGGTAAGCGTCGTTTTCACAGGCGAAGACAAGAATTCTGGGCTTCTCGTCGTATTCATCCGGCACGTTCACGGCCTTGATGACATTGCCGATCATGGGCACCGAGTAGTTTTTGAAGGAGATGATCCGTTCCGGGCAGGCACCCATGCAGACCCCGCAGCGACGGCAACGGGTCGGGTTGGGAAGCGGGTTCGCCTTTTCGTCTTCATTGATGGCCCCGAAAGGACACTCCTCCGTGCACCGTTTGCACTGGGTGCAGCGCTGCATAAAGAACTCCGGGTAGCTCAGGTCGCCCGCCCGAGGATGAAGCGCCTTGCCCTGGGATACCATCTCTACGCACTGGATGGCTTTGAGCGCCGCCCCCGTTGCGTCTTCCATGGCGGCTGCGTAGTCCATCGGGGCGCGGACCGTTCCGGCCGGATAGATGCCTGTCCGGCGGGATTCATAGGGGAAGCAGACGAAGTGCGAGTCGGGGAATCCATACCGGAGAGCCGGCATTTCCGGGCCCTGGCGATATTCCAGATTCAAAATGCTGGAGACCAGAATGGTGTCCGCAGGGACTTCGGCGGCTTCCTCGCCTTCCTTGGGCGCCTGAGCCTTGAACGGCTCGCCGAGCGCCGTCGTGGGCACCATGCCGTTGGCCAGCACCACCAGGTCCACGGCCTCGGACATGACAGGAGAGCCGGTCAGAACGTCGTCGGCCGTGATCACCAGGCTTCCGGATCCATCGTCCTCAACGTCTGTCACCGTCCCCCGTACGAAGAGGACGCCGTCTTTCTGAAGCTGCTTGTAGAAGAGCTCATAGCTTCCGTGAGCGCGCATGTCCTTGTAGAAAACGTAAACCGGAGTCTCGGGATTGGCGGCTTTGAAATATTTGGCCTGCTTGAGGGATTCTACGCAGCAGGCGGCGGAGCAGTAAGGCAGGTGCTCGGGGTCGCGCGAGCCGGCGCACAGCACGAAGGCGACGCTACCGACGGGACTTCCATTGGAAGGACGCGTCACGCTTCCTGCCTTGAACATGGCTTCGAGCTGGCTCGAGGTGATGACATCCGGCGACTTTCCGTAACCCAGGTGGGTCAGCTTTTCCGCATCGTAAGGCACCGCTCCGCTCGCAAGGACGATGGACCCCACCCGTTCCTCGGCAGAGCTGCCGTTTTGCTTCACGGAAACGTCGAACATGCAGGGCGCCCCCACAATCTTCTCGATTTGTGCACCAGTGTAGATTTTGATGCCGGGTTGGGCGGCAACCGCCTGGGCGAGCTCCTCGACGACGTTTTCCCTGAGCTCCTCGTAAGGAGGCTGGGAGGGTGCCAGCATGTGGACGTCTTTCAAATAGCCGCCCAGCTGGTCGGATTTTTCGACCAGCACGACTTCGTAGCCGGCCTTGGCGGCATCCTTGGCAGCCGTCATGCCGGCAACTCCGCCTCCCACCACGAGGATGCGCTTGCTGAGGTTCTCAGCGATGAAAGGCGTGAGGAATTCCATATCCTGAGCCTTCGTGATGCCCATCCGCAGCTGGTCTTCGGCCATCATCTGGGTGTCTTCATGGTTGGGGGGCTGGGACCAGGCGAGCTGTTCCCTGAGATTCACCCGTTCTACGATCTTATCCGGGGCGAAGGCGAAAACGTCCGTCATCACACGGGGAGAGCACGCAGCGATGACCATGGTGTTGACACCGCCTTCAACGTCCCCTTTGATCTGCGCCACCCCTTCGGCACTGCACAGTACCGCGTGCTGGGTGCATATGGCCGGCTTAAATTCTGAAGCGGCCACACCGGCCAGGGCGTCCACGTCGAGGGCCTCCCCGATGCCGCAGCCCGAACAAATATAAACACCGATCTTCTTTTCCATCGATTTACCTCCTGAATGTCGCTTGAATGGCCTTGAGAGCTGCAGCGGTTGCATCCTGAACACTGGAAGCCACATCCACCGGACGCTTGACGCAGCCCGCACCGACAATGCCCGCTACGGGCTGTTCGGCCAGAATGAAGCCGTTTTCGTCGCAGGCCACCTCAGCGGGGATCTTCTCCATGGCGGTCGCGGGAACCATGCCCGTGGCCAAAACCACCAGGTCGAACTGGTCTTTGAGGATCTTGCCGGTCGTCTGGTCCTCAACCTGCACGGTCACAAGCCCCGTGGCCGCATCTTCGGTGATCTCGCCGGCCTTGCCCTTGATGAGTGTCACCCGCTCCTCGGCCTGAACTTTGGTGAAAAAGTCCTCGAACTTCCCGAGGGCACGGATATCGATGTAGAAAATGGTGGCAGTCGCTTCGGGGTCCTGCTCCAGGACGTAGGTCGCCTGCTTGAGCGACGCGAGGCAGCAAACGCCGGAACAGTAGGGAAGGTGGTTCTCGTCCCGCGACCCGGCACACTGCACGAAAGCAACCTTTTTGACCGGGGCGCCGTCCGATGGCCTCAGGATCTGTCCCTTAGTAGGGCCTGTGAAGGAAGCCAGCCGCTCCATCATGACGTTGGATACAACGTTCTGATTCGTGCCGAACCCATAGTACCCAATCTTTTCGGCTTCGTAGGGCTTCCACCCGGTGGCCACGACGACCGAGCCGACTTTCAGGTCGAACTGCTGAGGCTGCATGGCGAGATCCACGGCATCATAGGGACAGGCGGCCTTGATGGCATCCGCCTCGGGGGTGCCGATCACCTGCGGGGCGACCAGATAACGCATGGGAAAGGCGAAATCGTGCGGAAGGTGCGCTGCTTTCACCGTGTCCATGCCGTAGTTGAATGGGTTGGGAACTTCCGTCATGGCAGCCTGCGCACACAGACCGCACCCCGTGCATTTTTCGTTCACGTAACGGGGGGCGAGCGTGATCGTGACGTCGAAGTTCCCGGCTTCGCCTTTCATCCCCGTCACCTCTGCCATCGTAAAGAATCGAATGAGGGGGTTGTTCTTGATCCTTCGAAAGTTGATCTCCAAGCCACAGCTTGGGGGACAGAGCTTCGGGAAATATTTGTTCATGCGCGCAACACGACCGCCCAAATAGGGTTCCTTCTCCACCAGGTATACCTGGAACCCAGCTTCCGCGGCTTCCAGTGCGGCGCTCAAGCCACTCATGCCGCCTCCCACCACAAGAATGCTCCGGTTTCCATTCATCGCATCAGCCATTGAATTGCCTCCATGGTCAATTGGATCATCGCCTGCCTATTCAGCCGTCATCAAACATCCCCAGCTCGTTTCAACGGTTTAAGCCAAGGACATTGCGAAATTCCTCATGTTAGTCCAATTGTGAAAGTGTTTTCAACTCAAAAGTCCGGGTCAAGAGTGCAGAACAGAGGGCCTGGCAGGGTCGAGGAGAAGTCCCTCGACGCCACAAATCCCCTGCAAGGGTTTACAGAATGAAGATCTTCCTGGCGGCTGCTTGCCGGCAGGGTGGTCGAATGGTCCCTCGTTTTGCCTGTTTCAGTAGGGATGCTGAGGGGCGGTGTAGTGAACGGCGCTCTACTTGACAACATAAGAGAAAGGTTATTAGTTTTTCGACAAGAGCCTGTAGAATTATGTAAATTGTATGAATACTCTGGCAGGCTGCTGCATAATCAGGCGATCATGGGACGAGACCAGGTCCCATAAGGAGATAGGAATGGAAACAAACAGTTACTGTGACAACTTAGTGGCCGAACTGAGTGGATGGAAGGCCAAGGTATCTGAGGTTCTGGGGAGAATGGACAGGGTCTCCTCTGGTGACAAGGAAAAAGTCATCGACCAGGTCCGGGACATGCACATGTTCTTGGGGGAGCTTGAGAACAGAATTGAGGGATTGAAGGTCGAGTGCCCAACAGGTTGGGAGCCGGGCCATATTGAGATGGAGGCGAAGCTCTCTGAAAAGTACATCTATTGAAAGCTGCCTCTAGAGTTGGAAAGAACGGCATTACCCTGGTGATTGGAAGGGTTACATCAGGAGAAAGCATAGATATTGAGGCGGGGAAGGGGATGCGTCCCCTTCCCTCTTTGACAGTGATCACTTCGCTCCTACTACGGCGAGTATCACCCCGGCATTCTTACTAAAGCTTATGCCGCTGGCTCTTTAGTTTTCTTAAATTCATCCTTTATCTTGAGTGTTTCTTCTAACATCAAAATATACTTCAAATATTTGAATCCGAACTTCATCAATGCAACGTCGTCGGATTTCATTGTCTCGAGTTCTTTGCTATCCATTTCAAACATGTTGAGGAAACCGCTCTCAAAAACAAACTTCTTGAATCTGTCCAGATCATAACTTGCCATATAAATAAGAGGCTGCTTATCCTTGTTAAGCTTGGGTTTACCAGGATTATCTCTCCTCAATTGTATCTCGGCCCACTCCTTGTTCATCTCATCATAAATGTCAACCCCCTGTGAAACCCTCCATGTACCAATAGTCCATTCACTATCTTGATCATATCCCTTACAGTTCGGCTCACGGATAAAGAAGAAGAATTCTTGAGGTACAGGACCTCTTTCTGAATCTTTCATCATGATCCCTTTGCCAACCGGATAATATCGGCAGTTGGCAGGGCGATCTTCATAGATACTGCAACCCTCGGGTGTAACAAAAGGACATTTGCCTTCGTTCTCGTCATTCATCTTGAGCACTGCAAAAGGATGCGATGAAGCTTCATCTATGTGTACATAGGTATATTTCTTGAGGAATTCCTCTGATGTGAGTCCGAGCCTCGTTTTCATCCTCAAGATGTCATATGGGGTGAGAAGCATATCAGTATGTTTACAGCATATATTGAAGCAGCTGAGATCCTTATGACAGCTGAACTTGAAAGCTGAATCCAATGTGCGCTCAACGGGCTCCACATATTTGGTGCTCGGCAACATGCTAAAATCCTTTCTGTCTGCAAAAGATTCGAGATAGGGCGATTCTTTGACAAGGCGCCGAAAGCACGGTTGCACAGTCGCTGCGTCGCCTCGAACAACTCACAGGACAAATGCGCAGGCCGTCTTGGGGGTCCCTTTCTGCAAAGTGAACGAGCGCATTGTAACCACCCCAAGAAGAAATGACCATGACTTAATCTTCACCGATACAATTTTTTCGCTGCGAGTCCTTTCCAACCAGGAATCGTTTGGGGAAGTGTCGATGTTGTCATAAGAGGGAGCGACGGAGACAAGGGAATCCCGGAACGCGGAAACTTTCACCTTTGGCTCCCATTGACGAGGAATGGGGGTTTGGATAACACTTCCTGTAAAACCGCCAAAGAGTGTAGGGGGCTGTAGACTATTGGGAAGCCTTATTCCTGGATTGGAGCAGCTGATTCATCTCTTGGTCCTTCAACCCTAAGGTATCTTCCGAAAAGAGGCAGAACCTTATCCATCTGTAGCTAAAATTCAACAATTCCTCATCCTCATCCTTGATCTTTT
>CAZEOY010000116.1:0-2692 GCA_964513835.1 uncultured Syntrophobacteraceae bacterium | reverse complement strand
ATAACTTCTGTCTCGACACCATACTTCTCAAAAAATCTACTTTGAAAAAGGAATCTTCTAAATGAATCAAGGTCATAACAGGCCGTATAGATCAATCTAGCCTTTCCTGGATCGAGTATATTTCCCTTTTGGAAAAAATCATGCTGTGTAATCTCTTTGTATGCTTTGTTCATCTTGTCATAGATGTCAATATCTTGAGCCTTCTTCCACTCTCTTACCGTTGATTCCTCATTCTCCTTAAATCCCAGACACGTGGAGATTTCTTCTATCACAAATTCTACTTCCTCGGAAGAAATCGGGAACACCGGATACATCCTGCAAGACCATGGCCTGTCCTGGTATATGCTGCACCCTTCCGGAACAACAAAGGGGCAGGTTCTCTTATCATCTTCAACCATCTTGAGCATTACCAGGGGTATCCCATCCTCACCGACGAATGTATTCGTATATCTTTCAAGGAACTCTTGTGAGGATAATCCGGTAGCCCTTCTCATTCTGAGGACATCGAAAGGTGTGAGAAAAATATTGATATCCCGGCAGCACCTGTTGGTGCAGGCAAGCCCTCTATGGCACGAGAATTTAAACTTGTCATCTATTGTAAAGAGAACCTTTTCGGATTGATCTTGATTCATGCGGTATTCTCACAAAAATCGAAGTGTTCTGACAATGAAGCCCCCCTTATTCGATGCCGATGGTATGAGAAGCTCCTCAAAAATTTTTAGGGGCGACCTGAAAGGTCGCCCCTAGCGATACAGCTCTGAACGAGGCGGAAACTAGAGGATACTGATCATGGGCCGTTCAATCACGGTCCATTCGTTCGAATCCTTGTTCCACTTCACGTTGATGAAGACGTTCTTGTTGGTGTCCAGCTTCAGATAATCGTACTTGTAGTAGTAGCCGGGCCACCTGGACTCTTTGCGGGCCATCCTGGTGTGGGCACAGGCCAAACCTACGACGGATCTGTGGTAAGCTTCGAAGGCCCGCATCAGCTCATGAGCGTCTTTGGCAGCCAGCTTCTCGGCATCTTCCAGAAGCATTCCGAGCTTCCAGATACCGATCTCAAGGAGCTTGTCGGACGTGCCGTAGTTGGTCTCCCAGCCGCCACAGTACTCGCCCATGATCTTCTGAAGGCGGAAGAGGTAGTTGTGTGGAGAGATGTAGTTGGGGTTGACATCGGCCTGCGTGGTGAAATTCTTGTTCGCCTCGAACGTTGCCATCGGCTTGAAGACGGCTTCCTTCAGCTTGGCGATCTGAGCATCCGACACCGTAGGAGTGTAGTCCTTATGGTCATTGGCATACTTCACCGCGGATTTGCCGACGATCCGGCCCTGAACGTGCGAGCCACTGGAGAACTTGTGAGCACAGGCGCCAACGCCGCAGCCGGCCGTGAGCAGACCCTTGATGGTCGTCATGCAGTTGTACTGCTCGGGGAAGGTTTCCGCGTATTCCTTGGGCATCAGGTCCGCAGGACCGCAGCACCAGGCACCGCAGGAGCACGCATGGGAGCCGATGAACACCGAGTCAGACATCTGGAGTTCCATCGGTTTCTCTAGCGGATCGACGTTGTGAGCGGCCCAGTTGGTGGCGCCCTGGATGGTCATATCCAGGAAGTCTTCCCAGGCTTCACTCTCGTACATCTTGATTTTCTTCTTCAGTTCCTTCGGATCAGAGATTTCAGCCTTGAAGCGCTCCACGACCTTCTCAGTGTGCATCAGGAAGGGAAGCTTGCCTTCCTTCGCACAGAGAATCATTTCATAGTTTCTCATGGGGGTCGGGGTCGGCTTGGCAGCCGCATAGGGATCCCACTTCTTGAGCTCATCCGGATAGCCACCGACATAAGGCTCTCCGTAGCCGTTCAGGGCAGGGGTCTTGAACAGCAGGAAGAACGTGCCGACGGGGCCATAGGAATCCTTGAACCGAGGCGGAACAAAGGTGTTGTCCATCTGAGTCAGCTCGCCGCCGTTCTCGAGCACGAGAGCGTAAACCGAGCCATTGACGAACGGGGGCATCCAGGAACGGCCGAAGCCTTCACCCTGGGACCGCGGACGGAACACGTGGACGGCACCCCCCAGGAGGAGGATCGTCACTTTGGACTTGAAGACATAGAACTTGTCTTCACGCACACTGAAGCCAACGGCGCCGGCGATGCGGTTCTCTTCCTTCTCGTCCTTGAGAAGATGGGTGATCATGACGCGCTCGAGGAGCTCGCCTTTGTCGCCCAGGGCGCCGATGGCGGCCTTGGCGGCTTCGGCCACGAGGATCTTGTAGCTTTCACCGGCGATCATGACCTGCCACTCACCGGACTTGACATAGTTGCCGGCCTCATCCTTCCAAATGGGCAGGCCCCATTTGTCGAAATGTTTGACCGAGGAGTCGACGTGACGGGCGACGTCATAAACCATGTCCTGGCGCATCAGGCCCATCTGGTCGTTCGTTACGTATTCCACAAAACGCTCGGGCTGACGGGGATTCATGGTGACCTTACCGTCCAGGCCCATGTAAGTATTGATGGCGGAAAGACCCATGGCCACAGGACCACTGCGGTCGATGGCAGCCTTGTCAACACAGGTTACCTTCAATCCCAGCGGCTTGGCCCAGTAAGCAGCTTCCACCGCCGCACCACAGCCCGACATACCACCACCCAGGATCAACAGGTCGGCTACAACATCGTGCTCCGCGCTTGCCGTATGCC
>CAZEOY010000115.1:0-8694 GCA_964513835.1 uncultured Syntrophobacteraceae bacterium | reverse complement strand
GGGCCATGATCTTCGATCTGGGGTTGAACCGCTCAGACCGCTTTCCCGATGCGGAACTGGGCTACGAGGCTTGTGAAGTCGCCACCTCAGCTCCCGTGGAACAGGGGTGCTTCGGGGCGGGGCTAGGGGCGACCATTGGAAAGATCCACGGCATCCAGCGGGCCATGAAGGGCGGATTGGGCTCTTCGTGCATCGAGGGCGCGTCGGGCCTCAAGGTTGGTGCGCTGATGGTGGTGAACGCTTTCGGCAACATCGTCGACCCGGGAAACCGTGGTACGCTGGCCGGATGTAGAGAGGGGCCCGGGAGCCTGCAATTGGTGGATGCCGAACTGGAGTTGAGGCGCCTGACTCGTTTGCGTGGGTTTTCCGACGGAAGGCACACCGTCATCGGTGCTGTGGTCACGAACGCCAAGCTCACCAAGCGGGAGCTCACCAAGGTGGCGCAAATGGCCCACGACGGGCTGGCTCGTACCGTCAACCCAGCTCATACCCTTTATGATGGAGATGCGATCTTTGCCTTGAGCTATGGGTCCATGATGTCGGTGGAGGTCACCATCATTGGGGCCCTGGCTGCACAGGCCACTGCGGATGCGGTCTTGAGGGCCGTTCGGAATGCCGTTCCTTTAGGCCCCATTCCAGCCTACCGGAACCTGCCCAGAGAGCAATGAAGGATGACCCCAATGGAAGAGAGCTTCAATCCATTCAAGATTGCGCAGCAACAGCTGGACGAAGCGGCAGAGGCTCTGGGACTTGATTCCGCCACCCGCGAGCTTCTTCGTTGGCCGATGCACGAGATCAAGGTCACTCTGCCCGTGCGCATGGATGACGGTTCGACCCGGATTTTCCATGGCTTTCGCGTACAGTACAACTCCGCCAGAGGACCTGCCAAAGGGGGTATTCGATGGCACCCTCACGAAACCGTCGATACCGTCCGTGCACTGGCTGCCTGGATGACCTGGAAGACTGCCGTTGTGGATATCCCCCTGGGCGGAGCCAAAGGAGGCGTGGTCTGCAATCCCAAGGAGCTTTCGGAAACGGAAAAGGAGCGGTTGGCCCGGGCCTACGTCCGCGCACTCTCACGTTCGGTGGGAGACGCACGCGATGTTCCTGCGCCGGATGTGTACACGACCCCCCAGATCATGGCCTGGATGATGGATGAGTACGAGACGGTCGTCGGCGAGCACCATCCGGGGGTCATCACGGGGAAGCCATTGGCGCTGGGGGGGTCCCAGGGGCGCAGCGATGCGACCGCGCGGGGTGGCATCTATGTGACTCGGGAGGCTGCCGCGGCCTATGGGATTGACCTTTCAGGAGGCACGATGGCCGTGATGGGGTTCGGGAACGTCGGCCAGCATGCGGCCCTCCTGGGCGAGGAAGTCCTGGGACTGAGACTGGTTGCGGCTTCCGACTCCAAGGGGGGCGTCATCAATACGGAGGGTATCGAGCCCGGGACGCTCATGGATTTCAAGCGAAAGACCGGCATGCTCAAAGGTTTTCCAGGTGCAGACTTCATCTCGAACGAGGAGCTGCTCGAGCTGGATGTGACCGTGCTCTTTCCGGCGGCCCTGGAGAACGTCATCACGCGGGAAAATGCCGGGCGAATACGATGCAGGATTTGCTGCGAGCTGGCCAATGGCCCCACAACCCCGGAGGCGGATGAAATCCTCTCAAAACGGGAGGTCATAGTTCTTCCAGATTTTCTCGCCAACGCGGGCGGGGTGACCGTATCCTATTTCGAGCAGGTGCAGAACGCGTATAATCTCTACTGGGAACTGCAGGAAGTGCATTGGCGCCTGGATAAGAAGATGACACGGGCTTTTGCCTCGGTGCAAGAGATGAGTCAACGGAACGGCATTGGTCTGAGACAGGCGGCCTACCTCGTGGCGGTGGCTCGCGTGGCGGAGGCGTGCAAATTGCGCGGCTGGGTGTGAGAGGACGGGCCACGCTCAGGGTTTGTGAATCCGTTTTGAAACGGCTAACCCGGAGCTGAACTTCAGCAGGAAGGAAAGGCAAGGGAGGAGACCCCCATGCAGGTCAACTGGCTTCGAGGTCCCATGGCGGGATGGGCGGGTGATGCAGTGGTTTTCTTAGCCTTTGAAAAGGCATCGGACAGACTTCCCGGCTTCAATCGATGGATCGAAAGCCGCGCCAGATGCCTCCGGGATTCGGCTGCCTGGCTCGATTTCAAAGGCAAGCATCAACAGGTGGGGGTCTTCTTCAACCCGGAGGATGCCCAGGTGCCGCGCATCATTTGCCCGGGCCTGGGACCCATCGAAAGGTTCGAGGTCGACAAGCTGCGGATGGCAATGGGCCTGGCTTTGCGCAAGTGCCGTGACATGCAGCTGGTTCGTGTCATCCTGCCCCTCACGGCCTTCGAGGGCCTTCCCGCAGATTCGGGGGAGTCCGTCAGGGAAGCTGCAGTTGGAGCACTATTGGGCCTCCATCGATACACGGGGTACAAGACAAGGGATGTTGACTCCAATGAGCTTCCGGCTGTCCTCCTCCTGGGGGACGAGGGGGACAGCCGGTCTGATCTGGACTCTCTGCCGAGCTACGCTGAAGCAGTGGATTCGGGAGTATGCCTGGCGAGGGACTTGGTTTCGGCTCCGGCCAACGTCGTGACACCCTCGTTCCTGGCGCAAACGGCTCGCGAGATCTCCGGGAGGTACGGCTGTGGGTTGAAGATCCTCAAGTTTGAGGAAGCGCGGGCCATGGGCATGGGTGCTTTTACAGCCGTGGCGAAGGGAAGCCGGGAACCGTCGTGTTTCATCACGCTGGAACATTGTCCTCCCGGCACCGAGGAGGACCGGCCCCTTGTCTTCGTCGGAAAAGGAATCACCTTCGATACGGGTGGAATTTCCCTCAAGCCGAGCGAAAAGCTGGACTCCATGAAGCAGGATATGGCGGGCGCTGCTGCTGTTCTCGGGGCTTTTGAGGCCTTGGGGAGGCTGCAACTGGAGCGGCGTGTGGTGGGCATCATGCCGTGCACGGAAAACATGCCCGACGGACAGGCCTATAAGCCGGGAGATGTTATTCGATCCCTTTCGGGACTCACCATCGAGATTATCAGTACAGATGCTGAGGGGCGTATGATCCTTTGCGACGCCCTTACTCACGCACAAGAGTACAAACCTGCTGTGCTGATCGATGTGGCCACGCTCACAGGAGCGGCGATCATCGCTCTCGGCAATCACGTGGCGGCGATCATGGGCAATCACGAGCGGCTGATCCAGAAAGTCCAGAAGATGGGCAACGGGGTGGGAGAGCGGTTCTGGCCGCTGCCGCTTTACGAGTTCTACTTCGAGGGCATCAAGAGCGAAGTGGCCGATTTCAAAAATGTGGGGGAACGGGCGGCGGGCACCATCACCGGAGGCATCTTCCTGAAGCAGTTTGTTCCGGACGAGATTCCCTGGCTGCATCTGGATATCGCAGGAACCGCCTGGACATCCAAGGACCTGTCCATCTGCACTCAGGGTGGGACCGGTTTTGGTGTGCGGACTCTGCTCGAAGTGGCCCGTCAATGGGAGGCCCTGCGGGACTGAAAGGCCGGCAATCGGAAGGCGGAGAACAGAGGTCCCGGGTCAAAATGCAGAATTTGGCAGCTCGAAACTCGAAACCCGAAGCCAGGAACCCGAAGCCAGGAAACGCCGCAGGCGTCTATTCGTCTTCCGAGGCCAGACCGTACTTGAGGAGCCTGTAGCGGAATGAGCGAAAGGTGATCCCCAGGAGCTCTGCGGCTTTCAGCTTCACACCGTGGGCCATCTGAAGGGCATTCTGAAGCATCTTGACCTCAAGGTCGGCCAGGAACTGGTCGAGATTGGTGGTCTCCATGGGGAGAGAAGGGAGAGCCCCCGAATGATTGCCATTTTGAGCCTTCCTCTTGTAGGCCGCCAGAGTCAGGCTTTCCGGCAGAACGATGCTCGAAGATTCCAGAGCCACACCGCGCTCGACGATGTTCTCAAGCTCACGCACGTTTCCCGGGAAGTCGTAGTTGTTCAGCAGGTCCATGGCATAGGAGGATATCTTGCGAATGTCCTTGCCAAACTCTCTACGAAACTTGGCGAGGAAATGTTCAGCGAGAAGAGGGATGTCTCCGCGGCGTTCCCGAAGAGGCGGCAGTCGAATGGCGAGCACGTTTAGACGGTAGTAGAGATCCTCGCGGAAGGTGTTGTCAATAACCATCTGCTCGAGATCGCGGTTCGTGGCTGTGATGATGCGCACATCCACCGGGATGTCCTCGGTGCCCCCGATCATTTTGATGGTCTTTTCCTGGAGGAGCCTCAGAAGCTTCACCTGCAACGAGAAGGACAGCTCCCCGATTTCATCCAGGAACAGACTTCCTCCCTGGGCCGCCTCGACGAGCCCCTTTTTGTTGTTGGTGGCACCGGTGAACGCGCCCTTTTTGAACCCAAAGAGCTCGCTCTCGATGAGCGTCTCGGGCACGCCTCCGCAATTGACCGCCACGAAAGGTTTGGTGCTCCGAGCACTTTGGCGGTGGATCGCTTTGGCGACGAGCTCCTTGCCGGTTCCGCTTTCCCCCGTGATCAGGACGTTGCTGCTGGTGGAGGCAACTCGGCCGATGAGCTCATAGACCTTGTGCATGGCCGAGCTCTCGCCGATGATGCACCCGAAGTAGAGAGGCCCATCCTGGTCTACCACCGTGACCCCAACGTCCTCCCGGCTTTCCAATGCATTGCGGATGACCGTCCGCATCTCGTCCAGGTTGAAAGGCTTGGGCAGGTAGTCGTAGGCCCCTTCCTTCATGGCAGAGACGGCTGTTTCGGCGTTGGCGTATGCCGATATGATGATCACGATGGTTCCGGGGGATTTTGTCTTGCAGTGCTTCAGGACCGCCAAGCCATCCACCGGTTTCATCCGAATGTCAGTGATGACCAGGTCGTAAGTCTCGCGCTCGAAGAGCTCTATTGCTTCCGTGCCGTTTTCGGCGCATCGAACGTCGTAGCCGTCACTTTGGAGCATGATGTCAAGAAATTCACGCATGCTCGGTTCATCATCGACGACCAGGATCTTCGCTTGGCTGGATTTGCAGTGACTCATGGGCTCATTCTGCTAAAAGCCATGCAACCGTCCACGACGGTCATGAGGACCTGACCCTGGACCTGGCGTCCGTGGAAGGGACAGTTGCGGCTCTTGGATTGAAAAGAGTTGCAGTCCAGGGTGTAACTCAACTGGGGATCGATCACCGTCAGATGTGCGGCAGTCCCCGGAGCCAGCGTGCCGAAGGGAAGTCCGAGTATCCGGGCCGGATTCAAAGACAGCTTGGCAGCGGCCTGGAGGGGGGTGAGCACCCCGTCACGCAAAAGACCGAGCACCAGAGGAACGGCTGATTCAAGCCCGATCATGCCGTTGGCGGCAAGATCGAACTCCGTGTCCTTTTCGAGAACGCTGTGGGGTGCATGATCCGTTGCGATGGCGTCGATGGTTCCGTCGGCCAGTCCCTCCTTGATGGCACCGACATCTTCCGGGCGCCTCAGGGGAGGGTTGACCTTGAAAACCGTGTCAAACGTCATCAGTGATTCATCCGTCAATGTGAAATAGTGTGGCGCGGTCTCCGCCGTGACATTAATTCCGCGGGCTTTAGCTTCCCGGATCAAGCGGACCGACCCCGCGGTGCTGACATGCGCGATATGGATTTTGCCGTGTGTCAATTCCGCAAGAAGCAAGTCGCGTGCCACCATGACCTCTTCAGCCGCCCTGGGAATGCCGCGAAGCCCCAGCAGGGTCGATACGGGTCCCTCGTTCATGACTCCATCATGGGCCAGGTACAGATCCTCTGCGTGACTGATCACGGTCAAATCGAAAGCGCTCGCATATTCGAGGGCTCTGCGCATCATGAGGCTGTTCATGACGGGGCGACCGTCATCGGTTACTGCTACGGCTCCTGCCTCCCTGAGCTCGCCGAACTCCGCCAAGTCCTGTCCCAGGAGCCCCCGGCTGATGGCCCCCACTGGAAACACGAAGCACGACCCCTGTTCCTTGGCGCGTTTCAGAATATAAGTCGTCACAGTGGCGGAATCGTTGACAGGTTTTGTGTTGGGCATGCATGCCACCGCTGCAAATCCTCCGGCCGCCGCCGCTCGCGTGCCGGATTCAATCGTCTCTTTGTACTCCTCTCCCGGCTCCCGTAAATGCACATGCATATCGAAAAGACCCGGAAGGACCCATTTCCCCTGCAGATCGAAGCTTCTCACCCGAGGCATCAGGTCAGAACCAAGGGCGATTTCGGGGCGTATCTCGGCAATTCTCCCCTCAAGAATCAGGAGGTCAGAACAAAAATCCCTCTCGAGGGAGGGATCCAGGACACGCACATTGCGGAGCAGGATATTCAACGGTTCTCGAAGCTTCATACGGTTTCCTCCCTTTGAGCAAGTACTCGAGACGAGTCTCTTTGGCCCAGAAGGTAGAGCACGGCCATGCGGACCGCAACGCCGTTGCTGACTTGGTCGAGGATCACGGATTGGGGGCCGTCGGCCACGTCCGGGCTGATCTCCACCCCGCGGTTGATGGGGCCGGGGTGCATGATGATCACATCCCGACGAGCCCTTTCCAGTCGACTGCGATTGATGCCATAGCGGATGGAATACTCTCGGAGCGAAGGAAGCAGCATCTGTTGCTGCCTTTCCTTTTGCAGGCGAAGAACCATGATCACATCTGCATCAGGGATCGCGTCCTCAACCCTGGAGCACAGTTCGGCGCCCATGAGGTCAAGATCCACGGGCATCAGAGTCGGCGGAGCACATGCCACTACATGAGCCCCCATCTTTTTCAGGCCCAGCAGATTGGAACGGGCCACCCTGCTGTGAGCAATGTCGCCGACAATCAGGACTGTCAACCCATCCAGACGCCCTTTCTTCTCCATAATCGTCATCATGTCCAGCAGACCCTGGGAGGGATGTTCATGCATGCCGTCTCCTGCGTTGACGACGGAGATCGGGGTGCGACCGGCCAACCGATGGGGGGCTCCCGATGCCGAGTGGCGGATGATGAAGATATCCGGGTGCATGGCCTCGAGGTTCTTCAGTGTGTCGAGGAATGTCTCCCCCTTCACCATGGAGCTGGTCGAACCCGTGATGCTGAACGTATCGGCGCTCAAACGTTTGGCGGCAATGTCGAAGGATGTTCTCGTGCGCGTGCTCGGTTCGTAGAAAAGGTGGACGATCGTCTTGCCGCGCAGGGTAGGAACCTTCTTGATGGAACGTGTGTTGATTTCTTTGAGAGAGAAGGCGGTTTCGAGGATGTGCTCGATTTCATCCACCGCCAGGTCACGTAGACCCAGGAGATCCTTTCGTTTGAACGGCATACCGATCCCCTTCTGCCCTGACTTGATTCAGTTACTTACAGAGTTCTTCCGAGGAGTCAATCTAGCATGAAACCCGGCAGGCGAAACATGGAAAACCATCCGTTGGGGGAGTGGCAGTCCTCAGGTCCGGGCCTACCGAGCTGGAGAATCCATGGATGGCGGATCAGCCGGAGCTTTGGGTGTGGGCCTTGTTGAGCATGGCGATCGGTTTGGCCATGCTCAGGATGTGGCGATGAATGGACTGCAGTGACCCTCCCGGGATGCCCATCATAAGGTGACATGGGTCGAGAGCAGATTTGATCCGGCATCCGAGCCCGAGAAACGTTACATTGGGGAGACCTTCGAGAAGGGGCATGGCCGTGATATCTGCACAACCGCCCAGGGCGCCTCCCGATTGCGGAAGCCCCATTCGTCCTCCCTTTTCGTAATTGGCCGCATACAAGAGCCACATGACCTGTTCACTGTTGGCCGTGAAGATCACCACCTGAGGGCATTCCTCAAAGACCCGCAAAGGGGCGACGAGAGCGGCATGTGTGGTCCCCCGCTCGAGATACCAGGATTTCAGAAGCGTTTCAGCCGAGGCCTCTTCACTTTCGAAGAGCCCCACGCCGTATTTTTCCAGAACCCCGTCGTCCAGGAAAGCTTCGACGTCCTCTTCAAATCCAAGGACCGACGTGCCCAACTTGCAGCCCATCTGTTCCCGGACCAGCAGCAGGACTTCACCCTTTCCGGCCAGGGCCAGAACTTGACAGTAGCTTTTGTAGTTTTGCGATGCCAGGGGAATGCCCCGGGGCAAAGGATCCGATTTCCCGTACAGGCTCACGCCCACGGGTTCGTAAGCCAGACCAAGCTGCGAGACGAGATCATCCGAAAGAGTTGCCTGTAAGCTCATGAGCTGTTTCCTCGGTCCTGGAAGCGGTATTTTTGAAAGTATCACACTTTTCGGAAAGGACTGGAACAGCAGAAACCCGTGCTCCACTCCTGAACCCCCATCATGACTCCAGCTACCCCTCCGAGCCTCGAGAGAACCATTCATTTTTTTGCGCCGGGTGTCAAGGGAAAGGAAAATCCGACCCCCTTCCCCTGCTCAAAGCTTGGCATGTGCTTCCGGGTCAAGGTCATGAAGCACAATCCCTCCCTTGCCGTCGAATTTGGCCAGGCCGACATCTTCAAGAGCGCTGACAGCCTGCGACAGATCCGTGGCGTCGTCAATGCATGCGGCCTTCTGGAGAGCCATCAGACTCCCGCGGCTTTCGGGACGAAGGGCCAGCGCCAAAAGCACCTTGCAGCTGTCTCCCGACAGGTAGTCCAGCTTCTCCGATGCAGAGCGCATCAATCTGTAAAATCTTGCAGGATCCATGAGTTCGTACATT